>JAGHAW010000270.1 GCA_021161305.1 Sulfurimonas sp. | reverse complement strand
TAATTTCACAGTGCTACCAAAAGAGATAGGAAATCTGACAAAATTAAGAGATCTTTATCTTGATAATAATAATCTCACAGAGCTACCAAAAGAGATAGGAAACCTGACGAACTTAGGAATGCTTTATCTTGATGATAATAATCTCACAGAACTACCAAAAGGGATAGGAAATCTGACAAATTTAATAAGGCTTTCTCTTAAGAATAATAACCTCACAGAGCTACCAAAAGAGATAGGAAATCTGACAAACTTAGGAATGCTTTATCTTGATAATAATAACCTCGCAGAGCTACCAAAAGAGATAGGAAATCTGACAAACTTAACAATGCTTTATCTTGATGATAATAACCTTACAGAGCTACCAAAAGAGATAGGAAATCTGACAAACTTAGTAGGGCTTTCTCTTAAGAATAATAACCTCACAGAGCTACCAAAAGAGATAGTGAATCTGACAAACTTAAGAAGTCTTGATCTTGACTATGATACGAATTTAATATTTACAAATACTCAAATAGAGTGGATTAACGACCTTGAATCCAATGGCTGTTATGTATGATGATAAAAATACTAAAACGATTAGAACTTATAAAAATAGCTATAAGCATAGAAGATGAAGAGATTATTGAACTTCAAATAGTTAAGCTTGAAACACTTGATGTTGATGAGGATATAGTCGAGATACTACAACTTTTAAAGGGCAGTGACTACGTAACAGGACTGTCTAAAATAGAGTCCTATGTGCAGAGACACATTGGTATAGTAGTTTATGAAGATAAGGAAATTTCAGCTTTAAAACTAGAGCTTAAAGCACTGGAGTCAAAACTTCAAACCATCAGTGAAGAAAAAATAGAATACCTCAATGATATCAATGAGTTTAACGTGCAGTACAATCTACATTTGGGTGGACTGATACAGAAGGTACTCAAGCTCAAAGAGGAGATTTTCCAAAATAGAATCAAAATAAAGCAAGAAGCATTTGAAAACCTAAAAAGTGAATATAGTGACCGTAAAGAAGAAGTAGATGCCCTCGAAGAAGAACTAGCGGGTATTGATGCATTTGATGATGAGTATGATGAGCTTTATGAGAAATTACAGAACCTTAAAGAGCAGTTAAATGAAAAGCGTAAAGAGACCAAACAAGCCAAAGAAGAGCTTGAGGAAGATGAAGTATTTCAGAAGTATGAAGAAGTTAGAGAGGATTATGAAGAATTTAGCAAAGAGTACGAAGAGACTATAAGCCAAGTTAAATTTAAACTGAATGATGAGGAGCAAAAAGAACTCAAAAAACTCTTCAGAAAAGCTTCAAGGTTATGCCACCCTGACATTGTTGCAGATGAACTCAAGCAACAAGCCCATGAAGTCATGGCAGAACTCAATCAAGCCTATAGAGAAAAAAATCTGGAAAGAGTCAAAAAGATACTGGCTTCACTAGAGAGTGGTATGGTATTTGAAGTGGCAAGTGATAAGATAAACGACAAAGAACTACTTAGAGTGAAAATCACCGATATGCGAGACAAGATAGAGGATATCAATGCCGAAATAGACTCAATCAAAGAAGATGAGACATATGAGACACTTACGGAAATTGATGATCTTGAAGATTATTTTAGAGCAATTAAAGATAGCCTGCAAACCCAACTAAACAACTTGCAAGAAGAGTATGATGTTTTATTGACAGATAAACTTCATGAAAATAGTCAAAAAGATGACTATTGGAAAGAGATATTTTAGACCCATGCATTTACACACAAGAAGAGTTATAAGATAATGGAAAAGATTAAAAACAACCTTGTAGCTTTTTTCACAATATGGATTATTGTTCTGATTTTAAATCAAGTTTTCATTTTTGGCGGATGCTTCCGATTTTATTGTTTACTGGCAGCTTTACCTCACACAGGGATAATCAGTGCTTTTATCGCCTACTTTTACCTTAAAAGTGAAGAGGACGAAGAACAAAAGCAGGAGAGTGAGCTTAAGCCCGCTAGAAGAAAAAAACATCCTAACCTCAAACCTGCCAAGAAGAGTCAAAACACAAAAAAGACCCAGCCTGAAAACGATTATAAGAAACAACTTGGTGATGACTACGAAAAACTGATTGGTAGAAAATTTGAAGAAAAAGAAGACACTGTAGTCATCTATAATGGATTTATTAAAGGGTACAAAGACAAAGGTATTGATCTTATAACTATCTCTCCTAAAGAGAAAACCATTAACCTTGTACAGTGCAAATATTGGATGAAAAAAAAGATCAAGATTGATGACATCAAAAATATTTACACCAAACTTGATGTTCACTACAACAATTTTGATCTTTATTATTTATCAAGCTCAGATATTTACCATCATACACAGATACAAAACACAAGTATTGTAGACATAGACAAGACCATGGATGACCTACGGAAAAATATAACAAGTTACACCATAAGAAAAACCCTCTATGTCGCAAGTGATAAAGTAATAGACCTCTCTATTGGAAAACACCTGACAATGCTCAAGCCAAATATCTTTAAGTATAAGGAGATGAAGGTGGTTTTTTATCGGGAGTTGTGAGATTAGGATTTGCTTTTTAGAAAACAGGTAAAATATATAATTTTATAGGGTTATCTTTTTAAAAGAATGACCATTATGTTAATCACCAATCTTCGGTGGGAGCGGTACTTTAAGATTAAACCCGTTTGAACAACCTTAAACCAAATATTTAAAGCCCTAAAACATGGACTTTACTCGTTTAAGGTTAGGTTTTTTTGGAGAAAACTTAAAGATATAATTAGCAAGAAGCAGGTAATTTACTTGTTTATCTGTAATACTTGGT
>JAGHAW010000158.1 GCA_021161305.1 Sulfurimonas sp. | reverse complement strand
GTATTATAGATTAAAATTAAGTTATTTTGCAATATTTATCAAAATTTAGCAGGTTTAGAGTGAATTGTAGTAAAATTTTGTAGTAAAATTTTACAAAGTTTTTTCTTAAAGCCCAATAAATAGGGCTATAAAAGGAATAAAGAGACTAATCCAATAAGTCCACCAAAAACTCCACCCCACACAACAAGCCAGTCGAGATGTTCTTTTATCAGTTTTTGTACTATCTCTTTAACAAGTTGGGGTGTGAGTTCATTTAATCTTGAATCTATTACACTTTCAATAGATTCAAACATATCACTGCTAAGAGATGAGTTTTGCATATGGTTTTGAAGTGTTGCATTGAATGCTTCTGAGTTTACTATTTTAATAACAGCAGATTTCATTTTAAGTGAAAAAGGTTCACGAAGTCCATCTAAAGCACTCTCTCCACCAAACATACCAAGCATTCCACCAAATGATGATTCCATAACAGTTTTGCTCAGTACATCAAAGGCAGGTGTAAAATCAGTCTCCTCTATAATGGGTTCCAAATCTATCTTTTTCTCTTCACTTTCAAAGAAACTGTTTAATTGCTCTTGTGTGAAAAATTCACTCATCATAAGATTTTTTATAGACTCTTTAAAGGCTTCAAATCTTGCTGGAATAACTCCTGAACCATAAAGAAAAGGGACTTTTTCAAAAAGCATATGAATTGCTAGTTGATTTGTTAATGCACCTGATAGTGCAAAAAGACCTGTAAAAAGTAGAACTGGACTAAAGTCATTTTTTATTATAAAAGATAAGCCAATCAGTGTTACTGCTATAAGATTTGTTATAAAACTTTTATTGAATGTCAAAGTATTTCTCCTGTTTAAAAAGGGAATTATACTAAAACGGTATTATTATGCAAATATAAAATATTTAAAAGAGAGAATATGCAAGAAAAGAGTTATAAATTGTTTAAGAATGCAACAGTTGAAGAGATAGTAGAAGTTTTAGATGTAGAGTTACAAACAAGAAATGAATCTCCATTTTGGACGCAGAGGGTTGTTCCATTTTCCAGAGCCATTATTAGTGTACTTGTTCCATTAAGAGATGAGAAGATGCTATTTAATCCAGAGGGAATGGCTGTAGATGAACTAACTCCTGAACTCTTTTTAAAATGGAGTGATTTTGTAAGTTTAAAAACTCTAGCTTTTACAATTCAAAAATCAAATGAGGCAGGGGAATTGCTAAGAACAAAATTAGATAGTTCTATATGCCATAGATATAAGGCTATTGATTTGATTTTTTTAGGTGAGTATCTTAGTCAAAACAGTGTAGACATGGAAAAAGAATCACTGGATTTTCCAATCTCTAGTTATAACTTGCATCAGGGTGTAAGTAATGTTATAAAATCGCTTTTGTAGGCGATTTAATTACTCTTATTGTTTTTTTTCGCTACAATATTGTCACTTACAATATGAGGAGTTAGGATGTTTAGAAATATTAAGTCAGTATTGATGGGTTTAGTTGTTATTTCACTTATGGTTGGGTGTGGTGGGCCACCTGCCCCTAGTTCATCAGAAAAAAATGTAGTCTTAAGTTCAGATGCAAAGACTGTGTATATCAACTCTAAAGCAACTTTTACTGGAGCGGTTGCATCAAATATTAAAGCAGAGTGTCAGATTGATACTCAGGTTATGACATGGATAAAAAATTATAGTGCAAAACATAATATAAATGTTATTATAGGTGGTAAACCTAGTGCTACTGAGAGTGTACTGAAAATATCTATTACGGATGCTGTTAGTTCAGGAAATATGGCTGTTGGTCATAATAAATTTATAACAATTTCCGGAAAACTTTATAAAGGCAAAAAACTGACATCATCTTTTAAAGCATCAAGAAGATCTGGTGGTGGATACTTTGGTGGATACCGGGGCTCATGTAGTGTTTTGGGTAGTTGTGCGAAAACTCTTGGAAAAGATACAGCACTTTGGTTAGCTAATCCAATCGATAAGTCAAGACTTGGAGATGCTTACCTAATTAAATAGAGACAACTTTTTTTGAGACAGTGTGTATAAATAGATGTAACACTGTCTCATCCCCTTCGATTAAAATAAATAAGAGAAATTTATGAGTAGATTTATAGAGTATTTTATTGCCAATAAGCGTCTAAACTATATGCTTTTAGTTTTTTTGGCATATATGGGTGTGAATGCTTATATAAATATCCCTAAAGAGATGTTTCCTGTTGTTGAACTTGATAAGATAAGCGTTAGAGGTGCTTATGTTGGTACAAGTGCTACAAATATGGACAGAATGGTTGTTCGTGATATAGAAGATTCTCTTAGTAATATCAATGGTATTGATAAAGCTGAAACAACTATCACTCCTGGTAGTTTCATTATTATTTTAACACTAAATGAAAACTCAAACAGAATCAATCTGCTTAGCAAAGTAAAAGATTCTATTGCTCTATCAAGACAGTATCTGCCCTCAGATATGAATGAGCCGACAGCAAAACTTTTAGATAAAACAAAATCACTTATAAAACTATCTGTTTCTTCAGAATCTCTTTCAAGAGGTGAACTTACAGTAATTTCTCAAGAGATAAAATCAAAACTTTCAAAGATAAAAAATATTAGTGATATTTCTATTCGGGGTGATTCGGATGAAGAGGTCTCTATAAAGATTAATTCACAGGCGATTATAGCTTACAATCTTAATCCTGCAGGTGTTTTAAGTGCTATTTCAAACTTATCATATATCTTTCCAATCGGAAATATTGAGGAGAGAGGAAACTTTGCTTTTGTTTCTACTGTAAATGGAAAGGCAAATATAGAGGAGTGGCAAGAGAGTATTCTTGAAGTTGAGGGTAAATACCTAAGGCTAGGTGATATCGCAGAGGTTGAGATTCACTATCCACAGACAAATACACTCTCATCTTTTAATAATAATGCTACGCTAACGCTGATAATATCTAAGGGTGAAGATGGTAATGCGATAGACCTCTCACAAGAACTTAGGGATAAAATATCAAATATTCAAAAACACTATGATGGTGTTATTTTTAACTTCTATCAAGATAGCTCAAAACCTATGGAAAAAAGGCTAAATACTGTTATATCTAACTTGATGTTTGGTCTTATTTTAGTTTTTATATCTATGGCTATTTTGATAAATCTTCGCATAGCTTTTATTGTGGCACTTGGTATTCCCTTTTCGTTTATCATAGGGCTTCTTTTTATTTACTATATGGGTTACTCCATAAACATAGTCTCACTCTTGGGTGCTCTTATAGTTATAGGGATTGTTGTAGATGATGCCATAGTTGTGAGTGAAAATATACAGAGATATATAGATGAAGGTATGGAAGCTACAGAGGCTTCTCTTCTTGGTGTAAAAGAGATGATGCTTCCTATCTCCTTGGCTACTATCACTACAGCAGTGGCATTCTTACCTATCTTTATGCTTCATGGAGAGATAGCTCTCTTTTTGGTTTTAATTCCCATAGTTGTTGTGATGATTCTGTTTGGTTCACTTTTGGAGAGTTTTCTTTTTTTACCACTTCACGCACAGGAGTTTTTAAAAAAGAGTAATAACTTTATAGATTGGAGTGCATTTCAAAATCTTTATGAGAAGAGTTTACGATTTTTTATAAAGTATAAAAAAACATCGTTGCTTCTTTTTTTAATTCTCATCCCTCTTTTAACATTTCTTACAGCTAAATCTATGAAGTTTCAGTTTTTTCCAAATTTTGATGGAAACAACCTCTATATCTCTGGAAAACTAAATATAAATACTCCACTAGAAGATACTTTTGAAATAGCAAAAGAGATAGAGGCTGAGATAATGAAACGGGGGGATGAATTTTCTCTTAAAACAACTTCTTCAACAGCTGGATATAGAAGAAGTCTTTCTGGCGAGACTGAACTAAATAACAATGTTTTTTACATAGTTTTAGAGCTTCATGAGAGGGCTGAGACAAACTTTATAAATAAGTATATAAATCCTATCTTGAATTTCAGTTTTGAATTTGAAGATGAGTATGCTATCCGTAAAAAGAAAACTTATGAGTTAGCACCTCGTGTTATGGAGTTAATCGAGCCATTTAAAACCAAATATACGATGGTTGATTTAGGTGTAGTTGAGGATAAAACAGGGCTTATTCGTAGTGATATTCAGATAAATCTATCGGGTAGTAATGATGTTGCTTTAGAGAGTGCAATTAAGAGGCTTTCAAAAGAGATCTCTGTGATTGACGGTATATCAAACTATAGTGATAATATCCGTTATGGGAAGATGGAGTATAAGATAAAAGTAAACTCCTATGGGGAGAGTTTAGGTCTTAGTGAGGCTTCTATATCGAGAGTTTTAAGTGGCTATTTTCTAGAAAAACGACAATCTACCACTTTTAATGATAGAGGGGTAATGGAGATAAAAACGGAGGATCTGCAAAAAGATAAAACTACTACTCTGCTAGATTTTAACATAGCTCTTAATGATGGTCGTTATGTGAAACTGACAGATGTCGCAGAGATTATAAAGATTCGAGACTATGAAAAGATTAATAAACTAAATGGAAATATTGTAAAAACACTTTTTGCTAAAGTTGATAAGCGGCACATCACACCAGAAGAGATTTTAACTATGTTAGAACCAACTTTAGATGAGATAGCTTCTTTGGGTATAGATGTAAATCTTTTAGGTGAAAAAGAAAAAAACAGAGAGTTAAAGGGCGATATGAAAAACACAGCTGTTTTAGCAATTTTTTTAATCTTTTTAACTCTGCTTTTAATCTTCTCAAAAATCAAATATGCTCTTATGGTTATGAGTGTGATTCCGCTATCTGTTTTAGGTGCATTGCTTGGGCATAAACTTATGGGTATAAATCTAACCATGCC
>JAGHAW010000105.1 GCA_021161305.1 Sulfurimonas sp. | reverse complement strand
TTAGCAAATCGCTACTCATACTTTTTTCACTCTCAAGATAGATAATTTCTATAGCTATAAAACTAAAAAGAGATAAAAATATAAATGAAAGATATTGACTTTTTTTATTCATCTAATTTATAAACTTCTTTCTCTTTTATATTGTTAAACTGAATAACTTTCGTTCCACGATGATCCATATAAAAGTTTTTTGCATCGGCTTCCCTCTCAAAAGGAATTAGTTCATTTCCCATAGGTCCATAAACATTACTGCCTATAACGAAGTAAGCTGTTCGTGCATCAATAGCTTTTTGAGAGTAGTAGTCAGTCACTAACATATTTGTAATATTATCTCTTGTTGATGTTTTATAATTTCCCCACGCCATTGGGTTAAAGTAAAACTTCATCATATCTTTTACACCGTCAAATGAGTGGTGATGCTCATGATCGTTGTGTTTATAAAAAATTTGTGCAGCCCATCTTGGATATTTATAAGTAAACATTCCGCATACGGGACATTTTTCATCTTTAGTAACTTTTACAGTTCCCTCTATCTCACCTAAATCACCAAGTCTCTTTACTTCCCACAGATACAGAGCAAGTGCCTGAAGTTGTTTCTCTTTAAGAGGACGACAGAGTTTTTCATTTTTTATAGCTGCTTTTAGTTCATTGATCTCAATATATTCTGTTGGGTCTATCTCACTTTTACACATTTTTTCAAAGATTTTTTTACCCATTGGGTATATCTTTTTCTTTTTTTTCTTCTTTATCATCGCTATGTCAGACTTTAGAGACTCTTTTGCAGAGTTTAAAGCTGTGTCAAAATCAACAACTTTACCTTTGTACTTTTTAACAAACTCATCTGCATCATCTTTTGAAGCAAAGGCAAGCTTACTTACCTTGCTCATTGTTCCTTTTACTTTAGAACCAAGCACATAAAAAGCCATCGAAGCATCTATAAGTTTTTGACTTTTGGCATCTACAACTTTTATATCATTTGTATCTATTCCATACTCTTGCATATCTACAACAAGGCATCTGATAGAACAATATTGTCTTGGAGTACCATTTTTTAGTTTTGAAGTATGAGAAGTTTTGTAAAACATTTTAAGATTCATTCCACAAACAGGACACCAAAGTTTTTCAGCACCTTTTTGAACTAAAACTGGTTCAACAGAAGCCATTTTTGTAAAGTTTTTTGCGTTTAAATTGATTGAAGTTAGCAGTAAAAAAGTTATTAAAAGAAGCGTTTTTTTGATTGACATAAATTTTCCTTACTTAAATTGATATTCATTATTATATCTTAAGTTATTTATAATTTATTTAAAAAGATTATTTTGTAACACCGACTTCAGTCGGTATTGCAAAAGTTTCAAAAGTTATATTATTTTCTTCTACCTAAGTAAATTCCAACAGCTTGAAGTTTTGGACCTTTCATATCTCCACAAATTTTACTTGATTTAACAAATGCTTTAGCTTCAGCAGTTGAGTTGAATTTAAGGTCAGTTTTTTTACACATTTTGTTGTACATTTTCTTACCCATTTTTGCCATTTTTGCCTGTTTTTTGGCAACCATTTTCATCTCTTTTTCTAAGCCTTTTGAAGCAACTTTATAAGCACCTTTAAAGCCCATAACTTTTCCACCAAATTCTTTTGCAAATTTCTTAGCATCTGATTTTTTAGCAAAAGCATACTTGCTTTTCATACTCATAGTGCCTTTTTTGCTACTGCCAACTACATATGTAGCTTTTTTTGCATCTATAAATTTCAAAGAAGTTACATCTACAACTTTAATATCTTTTAAATTAGCACCATTTTTAATATTTTCTTCTGCAAGACAGTGGATAGAACAATATTGTTCAATCTTACCGTTATGATTAGCAGCATGATTTGTTTTATAAAACATCGGAAGTGTCATACCACAAGTCGGACAAAACATTTTAGCCTTACCTTTTTGTAATATTGTTGCTTTTTTCATAGGAACACTTTGAAACATCTTCTTCTGTTTCTTAACCTGAGCAGTGTTAGAGCCTGCACCTTTGTCAACTGCATACACCAAAGAACTTAGTACCAATAGAACAACCATAATCTTTTTCATCTTATCTCCTGAAATTTAATTAAGGTCATTATATAAAATAAGTGTTAATTTTGTATTAATTCGTAAACATCCATTGGCATTATCTCTAACTCATCAGCTATATCTTTCACTCTACTATCAGAAGTTATATCTTCGATACCCTTTTCTTTTAGTATTTTTATAGCTTTAGTCAAATCAATTTTTTTCATATCACTTAAATCTTGAAGTGTTTTTCTTCCTAGTCTTTCTATACCTTCTATCCCACTTTTTAAAGTATTTGCTTTAATAAGTTTATAAATCTCACTTGGAGATATACCGTTGTTTCGTGCAATATCTTTTAGTGTTTGGTTCTCTTGAAAAACGATACTGTTTTTTTCTAAAACAGATGTAGCATAGGAAAGATCAACACCCATCTTTTTACAAAATACCTTAAGTTTTGTCTCTTCGGCATGTCCATAAGGCGGCTCTCCGTACTGCTTTGTCCAACTGCTTTTTATACTCTCTTCTATGGATATAAAACCCTTAAATGGTTGAATCGGCATAAGTGTACCAACCACAAAAACAAGATTTAACCCAAGAGCTATAAGAAACTCTTTTTTTGTAAAAGAGACCTTTTTTGTTTTGTCTTTCATGTAGCTTACTATCGGTTTCCAGTTATAGTAAATGTGCAAAGAAGCGAATA
>JAGHAW010000003.1 GCA_021161305.1 Sulfurimonas sp. | reverse complement strand
CCCATTATGATTCACTAACAGAATTGCCTAATCGTGTACTTTTTAATGACCGTCTAGCACAAGCCATATCCAAGTCAAAACGCTCAAAAAAAGAGATAGCACTACTCTTTATAGATTTAGACCACTTCAAAGAGATAAATGACTCTTTTGGGCATGAGATTGGGGACAAAGTCCTTGTAGAGATAGCATCAAGATTTAGACACACACTAAGAGAGGAAGATACAGTCTCTCGTTTAGGCGGTGATGAGTTTACGGTTATTATAGAGAACCTTAAATCTTCAAATTTTGCTTCAAAGCTAGCTCAAAAACTTATAGACACAACCAAAAAGCCTATGGTCATAGATAAACATAATCTCTTTGTGACTTGTAGTATCGGAATTAGCATCTACCCAAAAGATGCTCAGGAAGATAGAATGCTACTTCATAGTGCCGACAGTGCCATGTACAAAGCAAAAGAGGCTGGAAAAAACAGGTTTAAATTTTTTATAGAAGAAATTTAGATAAAATATCATTTTAAAATTGATTAAAGGATATTTCAGTGGATTTGAAAGCTACACTTACTAAAGAGAACATTAAACTGCCGGACAACTTTTTTTATAATATTCAAAAATATAAAGAGCATCTTTTTAAGTGGAATAAGATTCACAATCTAACCGGTGCAAAAGATGAAAAAACCATAGATGAGTTTATCTATGATGCTATCTTTCCCTTATCTTTCCTACCAAAGGTTAAAAATCTTTTAGATATAGGCACAGGAGCTGGTTTCCCTGGTATGATTTTAGCATTTGGACTTCCTGACACAGAAGTAACTCTGGTTGAACCTCTGACAAAAAGAGCTAGTTTTTTACAGTTTATCAAAGCTGATTTGGGTCTTGATAATGTTAGAGTTGTAAAAAAGCGTGTTGAAAATATGGAGCCAAAAATATTTGAACTTATAACTTCAAGAGCTGTAACTGATACAAAAATGCTTCTAAAACTAAGCAAAAATCTTAGAGACGAAAAATCAAAACTTCTTTTTTATAAAGGAGAGAGGGTTTTTGACGAAGTTGATAATAAAATAAAACACAAAATTATCAAAACTAAAAATAGACACTATTTACTAATGGGAGAGGATTAAAATGATACTAAAATTATTACTTGTAATCGGCGTTATAGCCGTAGTTTACTTTTTCTTTATCAAAAAGAAACCTATAGAAGAAAAAAAATCAAAAAGTAGCAAAAACAGCTCAAAATCTCAAGCTAATGAGATGATAGAGTGTGCATCTTGTGGAACATATTGTGAAGTAGATGATATGATTCTAAGTGCTTCTAAATACTACTGCTCAAAAGAGTGCTTGGAAAGTAACAGATGATAATTTACGGACATAGATTTATATCAGATACCCTTTTTTATCATGTACCAAATATTGACGCTATACTAAATACCCCACCATCTTCCACTATATTTACAGAGTTTAGTGAAGATAATTTAGATATCATAACTCATGCAACCTCAAACCAAATCACACTGGCTCTAAGTGTAGAAAACATAACTCAAATCATATATGCTTCTTCTCTAGGTGCTTCATTTATCATAGTATCAAAAGAGTTGGCAAGAACAGCTCAAAATCTTGCCAACAACTATCTTTTTGATGCAAAAATACTCGTTAATATTGAAAACGAAGATGAGATAGAAGAGCTTGCAATTTTAGGCGTTGATGGTGTGATTTTTTCAAATGCAATTATAAAGGTAACCTCTTAAGGGTACCCTTAATTCAAACAAGCTTAATTATTATTTAGTTATCATTATTATAATGCAAAAAAATGGAGTATCGCAGTGAGTAAACACTTCAATAGTAGAATTCTTATCCTTATTCCTATTGTTTTTCTTATTGTTATTGTTTTTAAACTTTTTTATGCTTATAATGATGTCGAGGAACGCAAATACAACTTTGCAAAAAAAGAAGCTGAAGTTTTAAACTCGTTTACCATGTCACACAGAAATTATTGTCAGAATTTTTTTGTAAACAAGATTATAGAACTTACCCCAAAAACTCTCCCAGTACTTCCGGCATTTAGTTCGCTCCCTATATCAGAAGCCTTTTCTCAAAATAACCCATTAAGCATTAGTGTTAGAACCGTTTCAGACAGAGCTAGAAACCATAAAAATATGGCAGACAAAGATGAGATGAAAGCTATAGAATTTTTGAAAGTAAACAGAGATAAAAAAATATACTTTAGTGATGAAAACAGTGAATTTTACCAATATGCTTACGCACTTAGAATAGAGAAAAAATGTTTGACTTGTCACGGAGCAAAAAAGAATGCACCTAACTTTATACAAGAGAAATATTCTAATGCTTATGACTATAAACTTGGTGAAATAAGGGGAATACACAGCATAAAAGTACCTACTGAAAATTTAGACAGATATTTTTTGACAAACTTTTTTTACTCTATTATCTATGACACTCTGTTACTTATTGCACTTTTTCTAGTTATTTTTTATCTTATCAAAAAATCTAAGAGCATAAATGACTTTTTAGGAACTGAGGTAGAAAGAAAAACAAAAGAAGTAAAAGATCTTCTTGTGTTTGATAGGCTAACTAAACTTCCAAATAGACTAAAACTTATAGAAGATATAGAAGAGCATCTTAATGTGAAAAATAGACACTTAGCACTTATAAATATTGATAGTTTCAAAGATATAAATG
>JAGHAW010000129.1 GCA_021161305.1 Sulfurimonas sp. | reverse complement strand
TTTTACCTCTTTTTGAATCAAAGGTGCTTCTGAAATATTTAAAATCTTAAAACTTTGAGAATCAACTGTATATAATTTCTTCTCTATATATATATAAAGCAGTCCAACAGAAGTCGAAATAACCAACTTTTTGAAATCCTCTCTTAGTGGTGTTGGATGTCCAGTAAACGATAACACCGTTGCAAATATATCTGGATGAATCCATTGCAAATGCTTTGTAGCTCTAGTTATACGATAGTATATATCTTCACTAGGAGCAATTAAAATCCCTCTTGTATAACCAAAAGCAAGAACGACCATATCTCCAACTTCCACATGCCAATTACCACTAGGCAGTGCATTTTGTCTAAGAGCATCATACTCACTTAACTCCAGCGTAGCTATTTGACTCTGTTCATCATAGCTTTTAACTACAACATTTTTTAAGATAGTGTTATGATTTTTAGCAATATTATGAACTATAAAACCACTCATACCAACATCTATTTTAGCTATTTGAATAGTTGCAAGACTTTCATCTGCATTAACACTCACTACCGGAGACTTTACAACTCCACCAAAAAGTTCTACAATAACCATCAACAAGATAAATATATACTTCATTAACTCTCTTTTTTTATTATATTAACGCGATTATACCTCAACTAAGCCAATTTTTGTTAAGGTTTCATAATTATTTATTTAGGTTGTTATCTTGATGCGATTTTTTATACTTTTTTTATTTACAACTTCCCTTTTTAGTTCCTCAGTTGAGAGTTTTAGATGGATTAATGGCGAAACTTATTTAGATTTTTTAGAGAGACAGAACCTTCCTGTTAGAAAACTCTACTATAACCTCGACAGAGATGACCAGATGCTAACGCACGAGATGCGTGCAGGCATACATTGTCAGATTTTAAAAGGTAAGGAGGGAGAGATAAGACAGATTCTACTTCCACTAAATGATGAGTTGCAAATTCATCTTTACCAAGATAAAGATAGTTATAGTTTTGAAGCTATCCCTATAATCAGTACAACAAAAACAGAAGCTTTTACCCTTAAAATCACACATTCTCCATATCTGGATATTATCAAAGCAACAGACTCAAAAAAACTGGCTCAGATTTTTGTAGCCAACTTTAGAAACTCACTGAATTTTAAAAATGACTTGCGAAAAGGCGATACTCTAGCCATGATTTATGAGCAAAAATATCGTCTTGGAAAGCCATTTTCTATGCCTATTTTAAAAGTTGCAATGATTGAGATGAGAAAGAAAAAACACTTTATCTATCTAAATGACGATGAGAGATACTATGATGAAAAAGGTCATGAAGTTGAAGGATTCTTACTTGCTCGTCCAGTTAGAGGTGCCAGAATCTCATCATACTTTACTAAAAGAAGATTCCACCCAATACTAAAGAAATGGCGAGCTCATTTAGGTGTTGACTATGCTGCTAGAAGAGGTACTCCCGTCGTTGCTGCAGGAAGTGGAAAGATTATTTATGCTGCTAGAATGGGTAGCTATGGAAAGCTTATAAAAATCCGTCATGCTGACGGCTATGAGACAAGATATGCTCATCTAAAATCATTTCGTAGAGGTATCAGAAGAGGAAAGCGTGTTAAAAAAGGACAAACCATAGCTTATGTTGGAACTACAGGTCGCTCAACCGGTCCACATCTGCACTTTGAACTAAGAAAAAGAGGTCGTGCTATAAATCCATTAAGAGTTATTCAGGTAACTACTAAAAAGCTAAAAGGCAAAAAGAAAAAAGCCTTTATAAAACTTCGTAATAATTATAATGAGAGTATAGAACTTCATTTGACCAACAACACCACTTACCAAAAACCAAAGAATTCTGAAAAAGTTTGCTATTTTCATAACAAACATTCCAAGAAAAAGATAAAAACAGATGGATAAAATAGACTCTATAGAAAAACTGGAGAATCCAAATTTTATAAAACCTATAAAAATAAACTACACTCAAAGTGAAAAGAAAAAAGTATGGGAAGCAGTTATAAGCCACGATAGCGTTGCTGTTTTACTTTGGCATAGAGATAGAGATGCATTTGTACTTGTAAAACAACTTCGCGTTACAGTTTTAAACAAAAACAAAACTAACGGCATGATGTATGAACTATGTGCCGGTATAGTAGATAAAAAAGCCTCTAATGCCCAAATAACAAAAGAGGAAATTTTAGAAGAGTGCGGTTATGATGTACCTCTGCAAAATCTTCAAAAAATCAGCTCTTTTTACACAAGTGTAGGCATCTCAGGCACACGTCAAACTCTATATTATGCAGAGATAGATGAAAGTATGAAGATTCACGAAGGTGGTGGTTTAGAAGAAGAAGAGATAGAAGTTATCTACATTCCAACATCAGAAGCCAAAGTATTTATGTTTGATGAATCTTACCAAAAGACGACTGGCGTAATGCTCTCTATCTATTGGTTTTTTGACAACCATTTACATATTTAGTTATTTTTGCTATAATTCTTTTGTAACAGGATAATAGTTTTAAGGGATGATTACCCTTGGCACTGTAAAGGCTCGGCTACTTTTTTAGTAGTTGAGCCTTTTTTTTTGTGGGTAGTGTTGGGTTGGGAGTGCTAAAACAAAGGTTTAACTTTGCATAGAGCAATTATCCTGTTGTTAATACTTGGCTTTTTAACAAAGTTATATTAACACACTAAGGGGTCTAATCAACCCCTTTTTACCCAAACTCTATAGGATCCATATCAATCTCAGCCAAGGCAACTCGACACAACGAAACAGCTTTTATCAAATCCGTACTCTTATCACTACGAAGCAGAATCTCAAACCTATACTTGTTCGCCACTCTTTCTATGGCACACTTACCAAAACCAACTATCTCGACATTTGAAACTTGGGCTAATTTCTCCTGCATCTCTCTCATCTGCTCCTGTGCTTTGGCTCCATTTTTATGAGAAAAAAGAACTCGACAAAGTTTTTTAAACGGTGGATACAAACCTTCTCTAAAAAACTTTTCCTCTTCCAAAAACTTACCATAATTATCCACATAAGCAGAAAAAAACTCTTCATTAAAACTCTGTACCAAAACCTTAGCACCCTTTTTCCTACCACTTCGTCCTGATACCTGAATAAGCGATGAAAGTGCTTTCTCTCTAGCTCTGTAATCGCTCATATTTAACATATTGTCCATGCCTAAAACTACTGCTAAAGTTACACCATGATAATCATGCCCCTTACTTAACATCTGAGTTCCTACAAGTATATCCGTCTCATTGTCATTGAATCGTTTTAGTGCTTTTTTTAGTTTGTTTTGAGTTGTTATAACATCTCTGTCAAACTGCTCTACTTTGGCATGTGGAAATATCTCACTTATATTTTGGGTAGCCTCAGCAGTTCCGAGTCTCGAGCTTGTAAGATTTGGACTTCCACACTCTGAACAGACTTGAGGAATCGCTTGTGTAAAATTACAGTAATGACACTTCAAAGCACGAGATTTTTGATGAATACTCATCCCAATACTACAAAACGCACACTTCACAGTATGCCCGCAATCTCCACAGATAAGATACTTAAAATTTGCACGAGTTGGTAAAAAAACTATAGTCTGCTCCTTTGCTTGTAAAGTGTCTTCTATATTTTTAAATATTAAAGGTGAAAGAGATTCAGCACTTCGCTCATATATAAACTCTCTATTTGAGTTAAAATAACCACCCTTTAGTCTGGCATGTGGAAACTTCACATAGGAGTTTAGTGAGGGCGTTGCACTGCCAAGCACGACAGGAATATCATATATTTTACCCATATAAATAGCTATATCTCTAGCATTGTAACGAGGTCTTGAGGAGGATTTATAACTATCATCATGCTCTTCATCCACAACTATAAAACCTAAATCCTCTATGGGTAAAAACAGAGCCGAACGAGGTCCAGCAATAATCTTAGCCTCCCCACTTCGAATCTTCTCTAGTGCTTTTTTCTTTTTAAGTGGCGTTAATTTTGAGTGCCACATAACAACCCAATCTCCAAAATATTTTTGCAGTCTAGTTTCCATCTGAGGCGTCAAAGATATCTCTGGCATTAAAAATATA
>JAGHAW010000252.1 GCA_021161305.1 Sulfurimonas sp. | reverse complement strand
AGATATGATTTTAGTATCACTTAAAAAGGTTATCTTTTTTAACCGAAACGGTTTAGATACCTTTGTAAAAATGTTTGCTAAAGTTCGCTTAAAAAATCATGCAACTGTTGGTTTTTGTGATTATGACAATAAAAAATTTGAAGCCATTTTAAAATTTTATAAAGATGATCTAAACTTTTCTCTTTTTAAAACACACGAAGTTGCATCACTTTTCAGTTCAAGTTTTAAAAACAGTGCTAAATCAGTTCTACTATTTAGCGAAGACAAATCCCAACGCTCTGCTATGGCGATTGAACTACATGACCATGGTCACAATCCAATTATTGCCCAAAGCAGAGAAGAATTTCTAGAGAAGAGTTCAAAAGAAGGAGCCTATGATATTATTATTGATGATACATATTTAGGGCAGATGGGGCAAAAAATTTCCACTCGTGTAACTGGTAATGCTATCATATATACTATCTCATCATTTTTAGATACAGAGATAGGCAGTACTTTTAATATTATTTATCACAACAACTCACTAAATGTAGGCTTTAGACTCTTTATATTTGATGCTTATAAAGTAATAAGTATGAATGTGCACGCCCTAAATTTTTTCTCACGATTAGCTAGTTCAGCAGCTGAATATAATGCAACAATCTGTTTTGCAGGGCTGACATTTGAAAAGATTCCAAAGGCATTTAAAGAGACTATGGAAGATTCCGGAATTATGTTTTTTGAGCAGATAAATGATATTTTACACGATAAAGAGTTGCTTGAAGAGTTGGGTGGAAGTAGTTCTGTTGCTATCAAAAGCAGAAGAGTCATAAATAAGCTTACAGTTACTGAACTTCCAAATTTTATTGATGCAACCGTTTTAACTCTTGAGATGATGACAAATTCTAACGCTATTAAAGAAGCAGCAGAAGTTCATGATATTTCCATAAAAGATAAAAAAGATAAAATAGCTAGTTCCATCGGTTTTTATGGAGATATGGATGGAATGATTATCTTAGTTTTTCCAAAAGATATTGCTAAAAAAGCTTGTGAATTACTCATAGGAGAAACAACAGAAGATGAAGAACTTATCTTAGATTCACTCTCAGAACTCGTCAATATTATCGGAGGAAAAGCAAAAACTCTTTTAGGCGATAAAAAGGTAGCTGTAAATATTACCCTTCCAAGAACTTATAACAATATCGATGATTTACTAGATATGACAATAGGAAGAAAAGGTGTTCAGGTGGATTTAGCTTTTGATAATGATAAATTTCTCTTTTTCTTAACAAGATAAAAGTTACTAAAGTATATAATTTCACAATTAAAATTAAGAGGTGATGTTGTGTTAGTAGCTCCTAGTGTATTAAGTGCAGATTTTGGCAATCTGCAAAGAGATATTGAAGCAATATGTGAAGCTAGTTGTGATTTTGTTCATGTTGATGTTATGGATGGACATTTTGTTCCAAACTTAACGATAGGTCCTGTTGTGGTTTCTGCTATAGCTAAATGTGCTACTAAACCTTTAGATATTCACTTGATGGTTGAAAACAACACTTTTTTTGTGGAACTATTTGCTCCACTCAAACCTGAATATATCTCTTTTCATATAGAAGAAGAGAAGCATCCTCATAGACTTATCCAAAAAATTCGCTCACTTGGGATAAAACCGGCTATCGTTTTAAATCCACATACTCGACCTCAAGCAGTAGAATATCTGCTTGAAAATTTAGATATGGTTCTACTTATGAGTGTAAATCCTGGTTTTGGTGGACAGAGTTTTATAGATAGTGTAGTGCCAAAAGCTAAAAAGTTAAATGAACTTAGAAATGAAATCAACCCTAACTGCCTTATAGAAGTAGATGGTGGAGTAAGTGATAAAAATATTAAGTTACTTAAAGATGCAGGCGTAGATGTAGTTGTTGCCGGTAGCTATGTATTTAATCATGAGAGCAAAAAAGAGGCTATCGCGAGTTTGAAAGTTTAATGAAAACAAAAATCTGTGGTATAACTTCTTATGAAGATGCAATGGTGGCGATTAATGCAGGAGCAAGTGCTTTAGGCTTTGTTTTTTATGAAAAATCTCCAAGATATATAACAATTTCACAAGCTAAAAAGATAATCAAAAAACTTCCTCCTTTTGTTGAAAAGGTTGCACTGTTTGTAAACGAGGAAGCACAGATTATAAACTCAACTTGCCTAGAGAGCGGTGCTACTCTTGCTCAACTGCACTTTGAAGCATCACAAAAACTTTATGATGAATTAAAAGTTCCTTTCATTAAAGTTATTCGTGCAAAAGAGGCTAAAGATATTTTACAATTTAGTGATGAGTATCGACTTGTAGATGCCTACTGTGAAGCTTATGGTGGAGCAGGAAAACAACTTAACATAGAGTGGTTTAAAAATACTGATTGTTCTAAAATCATTTTGGCTGGTGGATTAGATGCGGAAAATGTAGCTTCACTGAAAAAGTATGGCTTCTATGGGGTTGATGTTAGTAGTGGTGTTGAAATTTCTCATGGTATTAAAAATGCTAAAAAAGTGAAAGAATTTATAATTAATGCTAGCTAACTTCTTCCCCCTTGATGCAAAAAGCATCTCAAGACTATCCACAAGAGGCTTACCCTTAGAACTGTTAAAAAGCCAAATAAATGACAGTTTGGATTTTTCACTAGAACTTTGGAGATCACAAGGTTTAGATGTAGTAAAATCAAAAGGTTACTTCTATTTTAACACAAAATTTATTCCTATAGATGAAGCTGAATTTTGTATAGTTGATATTGAAACCAACGGTTCAAAGATAGAAAAACATCAGATAATAGAGATAGCCGGTCTCAAAATAAAAAATGGTAAAATTATAGATAGATTTGAATCTCTTGTAAATTGCCAAGAGATAAATAAACATATCACGGAGATAACAGGCATAAGCATAAAAGAGACCAAAGATGCTCCAAAACTAAAAGATGTGCTATACAGTTTTAAGCTTTTTCTTGGAGATGCAGTTTTTGTAGCACATGATGTAAAATTTGACTATAAATTTATCTCAGAATCTTTAATGAAGATAGGCTTAGAGCCTCTTTTAAACCGAAGTCTCTGTTCTCTAGCTCTTGCTGAGAGAACTCTTGTTTCATACAGATATGCACTATCATATTTAGACAGTTATTTCAACTTAAATCCACATGCCACACATCACCGTGCTATGAGTGATGTTTTGACAACTTATGCCCTGTTTAAAATGTCATTTGAAAATATAAAAGCAAATATAAATAATATAGAAGATTTGATAAAGTTTTCAAAAGAAGCTAAAAGATTAAAACGACCAAAATTTGACCCTCTTTTAGAAGAGTCCGAATCATAACACCGACTTCATTCGATGTTACAAATATTATTTACTCTGCAAAAGCACCAGGGCTTACAAGTTTATCATACCTAGCACTCATTCTATCTTCACTAGACATTTCACGAAGTTTGGCTAACTCATCTAAAAAATAATCTGCTATCACTGTAGCAGCACCTTCCCTATCTCTATGAGCACCAATTAACGGTTCATCTAGAACATCATCTATGAGATTTAACTCTTTTAAATCACTACTTGTAATTTTCATAGCATTAGTTGCAGCTTCTGCTTTTTTAGGGTCATTCCATAAAATAGCAGAACATCCTTCAGGTGAAATTACACTAAATACTGAGTATCTCATCATAGCAAATCTATCCGCCACGCCAATAGCTAAAGCACCACCACTTCCACCTTCTCCAATTACAATAGAGATAGTCTGAGTATTGAGTTCAGCTAATTCCAGTAGATTTCTGGCAATAGCTTCACTCTGATTTCTCTCTTCAGCACCAATACCCGGATATGCACCCGGTGTGTCTACAAGAAAAAGAACTGGAATATTAAACTTCTCTGCCATTTTAGCAGCACGAAGAGCTTTTCTATAACCCTCTGGATGAGGCATACCAAAGTTTCTTCTTATCTTGTTTTTTGTACCACGACCCTTTTGCTCACCGATAACCATAACTTTTTCATCACCGATATAACCCATATAGCAGAGAATTGCCGCATCATCACGAAAGTGTCTATCTCCATGAATCTCATATTTATCGTGCATTATAAGGTTAATATAGTCAAGTGCATAAGGTCTATCTAAATGACGAGCTAATTGAAGTTTTTGAAAATCTGATAAGTTTTTATAGATTTTAGAAACTTCCTTATCGAGACTTTTTTTAAGAGTACTCAGTTCACCTTCATCATGACGAACCTGTGCTGAAATTATATCTTCTTGAATAGTTTTTATTTTTGCTTCAAAGTCTAAATATGTAGCCAAGTCAGATCCTTAAACTAGATTTTTTTAAAAATAAGAACGCCGTTAGTTCCACCAAAACCAAATGAGTTACTCATAACTATATTCAGTTCAGCTTTTCTTGCACCAGTAGCAACATAATCTAAATCACAATTCTCATCTGGAGTTGTATAGTTGATTGTCGGAGGAATAATACCATCTCTCATAGCCATTAGACATGTAACAGCTCCTATACCACCGGCCGCTCCAAAACAGTGACCGATTTGACCTTTAATAGAACTAACCGGAGGACAATTCTCTTTACCACCCATCAAATCTTTTATAGCTGCAGTCTCATTTTTATCATTAATAGCAGTAGATGTACCATGTGCATTTACATAGTCAACCTTAGGCTCACCTGCCATTTTAAAAGCTGCTTTCATTGCACGAGCCGGACCATCAAGACTTGGTGTAGTAATATGATTTGCATCACCACTCTCACCAAAACCTATAATTTCACCATAAATTCTTGCACCACGCTCCATCGCACCATCATACTCTTCTAAAACTAGAGCAGCGGCACCCTCACCCATTACAAAACCATCTCTATCTTTATCAAATGGACGAGAAGATGTTTTAGGGTCATCATTTCTAGTTGAGAGTGCTTTCATAGCAGCAAAACCGCCAACACCAGCACCTGTAATAGCTGATTCAGCAGCAACTACCAACATCTTTTCAGCACCATTACACATAATTGTTTTTACTGCTTCACTTATTGCATGAGTACCTGCAGCACAAGCTGTTACGCTTGAAAGATTTGGTCCTTTTGTTCCATGAGCGATAGAAACGAAACCACCAAGCATATTTACAAGTGCAGATGGGATAAAAAATGGAGAGATTCTACGAGGTCCTCTTGTTTCAATTATAACAGAGTTTTTTTCTATAGCAGGAAGACCACCAATACCTGAACCAGCACTGATTCCAAATCTATCCATATCCGTATCTTCCGGTAAATTAGCATCAGCCACTGCTTCTTGTGCCGCTTTAAGACCAAGATGAATAAATCTATCGGCTTTTTTTACCTCTTTAGGTGCCATTACAGTTGCTGGATCAAAATCTTTCACTTCTCCGGCAATTTTTACACTATAACGCTCAGGATCAAAGATTGTAATAGTATCGATTCCGCACTCACCATCACATATCGCTTTAAAAGCTGTTTCTTTGTCATTTCCAACTGAGTTAATCATACCTATACCAGTAACTACTATTCTTCTCATTCAATATGCTCCATAAAAAATATAAAATACTTTTAATAATTAACTATGAAATTAACTATGAAAAATATTTCCAACCGAGAGTAACCCCTCGATAGAAATTAAAAATAATTACTTACCTTCTATATAAGCAACCACATCTTTTACTGTTTGAATTTTTTCTGCTTCATCATCAGGAATTTCAATATCAAATTTCTCTTCAAGAGCCATTACTAATTCAACTACATCAAGGCTATCAGCACCTAAATCTTCAACAAACTTTGCATCATCTTTAATCTCATCTGGACTAACGCTTAACTGCTCTACTACTACTTCTTTAATATCTTCTAAAAGTGCCATTATAGCTCCTGTGTTTTTATTTTAATCTCGTAATTATATCTCATTTAACTTAAAAGTTGCCAAAATATGGCTAAGCCATATTCATCCCACCGTTTACTTTTAGAGTTTCACCAGTTATATAACTAGCATGGTCTGAAAGTAAAAATGCTGTTGCTTGTGCAACTTCACTTGCATTTCCAAAGCGTTTCATCGGTATTTTTGAAGTGAAATTGTCTTTTACCTCATCAGTTAGGGCATCAGTCATCTCAGTAGCTATAAAGCCTGGTGTT
>JAGHAW010000266.1 GCA_021161305.1 Sulfurimonas sp. | reverse complement strand
ATAAATACTCCATAGAACATTTTACTTTTTATGAAGTTAATGACATTCAACACACTAGAAAACTTATCTATATAAGTGGTGGGGAGAGTATATGTTTTGAGCGTGTAGATAAAAACTCTCAAGAGTGCAGAACATACAGAACAGAGAGTGACACTATCTCTACAGACTTTAAAGATGTATGTCAAACTTGTGACGCTAAAGGAGAAGAATATCTATGTATATTTTTCAATATTAACAATGAAGCATCACTTATACTCTCTTTTACTGCATCTTCTGCTAAGGAAATAAATAGAATAAATTCACTGCTTCCAAGTATTAAACACTATTTGGAAGCTGCAAAGCCTGTAGTGGAAAGTAAGTTACTGATGGAGAAACTTCGCGATAACTCTCTTAGAGATGGGATGACTGGACTCTATAACAGAAGATTTTTAGAAGAGTTTATAGACCAAGTTATGTCTCAAGCCCAAAGAGAAAACGAAACATACAGTGTAATGATGCTTGATGTTGATTTTTTCAAGATGGTTAATGACACCTACGGTCACGATATTGGAGATAAAGTTATAGTCGAGATAGGTAAAATACTAAAAGAGAGTATCCGTGATGCTGACCTTGCCATAAGATATGGTGGAGAAGAGTTTATAGTAATGCTTCATAATGCAACCGAAGATGGTGCCCTAAAAATAGCAACCAAAATCCACTCTCTCTTTGGAGAACATATCTTTGATGTTGGGGATGGAAATACTATGCAAAAAACTATAAGTATTGGTATATCAAGTTTTCCTTCTGATGGCAACACTATTTGGAAATGTATCAAGTATGCCGATACTGCTCTATATGAAGCTAAAAATACCGGTAGAAATAAAATAGTAAAATTCAAATCTGAAATGTTTAAAAGTGAGGAGTTTTAATTATGTCACAAACAAATGAGTATCCACTTAGTCTAAAAAAATCAAAATCATTATTGGCAAAATATCTGACACAAGAGGTATTTAACGAGCTAAAAAACAGAACTACAATAAATGGTTTTACTCTTAAAAGTGCTATCAACTCTGGTGTAGAAAATCCAGATAGTGGAATCGGTGCTTATGTTGGAGATGAAGAGTCTTATGAGATATTTTCAGAACTTTTTGACCCTATCATAGAGGAATATCACGGTTTTTCAAAAGATGATAAACACAAAAGCAACTTAAATCCAGATGATTTGAATGCTCCAAATCCTGATAAAGATGGTAATTACATCTTATCTACTAGAATCAGAGTTGCCAGAAATATAGCAAATATCCCTCTTGGACCTGCTATCTCTAAAGAACAAAGAAACAGTGTTGAGAAACAAGTTTCAGAAATTCTAACTTCATTTAGTGGAGAATTAGGTGGTAAATACTACCCACTAAATAATATAAATGAAAATAACCGTGCATCTCTGATAGCTGATCATTTTCTGTTTAAAGCAGGAGATAGATTTTTAGAATCTGCTGGATTAAACAGAGATTGGCCAAATGGAAGAGGAATATTTCATAATAATGACAAAACTTTTTTAGTATGGATTAATGAGGAAGATGAACTTAGAATCATCTCAATGCAACAAGGTGGAGATATTAAAGAAGTCTTTACCAGACTAACCTCTGCTATCACTAAAATTCAAAAACAGATAAAGTTTGCATACAACGACCATCTAGGTTACATAACAAGTTGCCCAACCAATCTTGGCACTGCCATGAGAGCAAGTGTTCATATCAAACTGCCAAATCTAGGTGCTAAAATGGATGAATTTCAATCAATAGCTGATAAATATAGCGTTCAGATTCGAGGTATCCATGGTGAACATTCAGATAGTGAAGGTGGAATATATGACATTTCCAATAAAAGAAGATTAGGCGTAACAGAAGTCGAATGTGTTCAAGATATGTACGATGGTGTAGTTGCACTTATAAAAAGAGAAAAAGAGTTAAGCCAAAAAACATAAAACAAAAACTTTAAAAAATCAAAAGAGTGATGCAGGTTCAAGGAGTCTAACGAGAAAGTGCACTAATGTGCATGACGAGTGTAACGACGCAGAAGATGCGTCGCTATTTTGATTTTTACATAGAGCAGGCTGATTTGCCTGGAGGAGTCGTTGGTTGAACTGCTGCATTATCAACTCCACCCTCTTTATTAATATCTTCAATCATAGCCCAGATAGATTCTGCGGCTTTCATATAGCGTTTTGAACTCTCAGAGTTAGGTGCTACAAATGTGATAGGCTGACCAGAGTCACCACCTTCACGAATACTTGGCTCTATTGGAATCTCTGCGATAATCTCAGTTTCAAACTCATCTGCCATTGGTTGAGAAGTCCCTTTTCCAAAGATATCATACTCAACACCAGTATCTGGAGCGATAAATCCACTCATATTTTCAACGATTCCTGCTAAAGGAATATTTAACTTTTTAAACATATCTAGTGAACGACGAGAATCATCAAGAGCAACAGCTTGAGGAGTAGTTACAGTAAGACCAACAGTTACAGGTACACTTTGAGCTAAAGTAAGCTGTGCATCACCAGTTCCTGGAGGCATATCGATAACTAAAACATCTAGTTCAGACCATAAAATATCTCTTAAGAACTGCTCAATAGCTTTCATAATCATAGCACCACGCCAGATAAGAGCTTGACCATCTTCCATAAGTGAACCCATAGACATTACCTCAAGACCATAAGCTTTGATAGGAAGAACTTGATTTCCATCAACTTCTGGACGAACACTATCAATACCCATCATACGAGGAATATTTGGACCATAGATATCTGCATCTAAAAGACCTACTTTTTTACCCATTTTTGCTAAAGATATAGCAATATTTACAGATGTTGTTGATTTACCAACTCCACCTTTTCCAGAACTTACCATTAAAAAGTTTTTAACTTGTGGAGCGATATTTTTTCCACGAGATGAAGATTCTCTTGGCATTGTAGGTGCTTTTATAGTTGGAGTAACATTTTCTGCACCAACTGCTTTTAACTCTTTTGTTGCATCATCAAAAATTTGTTGAGATACTTCTGGAGCACTTGAAGTAATATCCACATTAAAACTTACATCATTTCCATTAATTACTATGTTATTTACAAATCCAAAAGTTACAATATCTTTGGTAAAACCAGGATACATAACTTTTGATAAAGCTGATTTTACAATCTCTTCAGTCATTCATTTTTCCTTTAAAATTTATTTATTTCGTATGGTATCTAAATAAGACAAATATTGTCTTATTTAGAGTCAATTTCTAGTGAGCTTCTGCCAACTTAGCTTCTTTGGCTATCTTTGCGATAGCTTCAGGGTTGTCCATAATATCTTGAGTTATCTTATAAGAACAAAATTTAGGTCCACACATTGAACAAAATTCTGCCTCTTTAAAAATCTCTTGAGGAAGAGTTTCATCGTGATACTCTCTTGCTCTTTCGCCATCAAGTGCAAGTTCAAACTGTCTCTCCCAGTTAAAACTGTAACGAGCATCACTCATCTCATCATCAATATCTCTTGCACCTTTGCGACCACGAGCAATATCAGCAGCATGAGCAGCAATTTTATAAGCTATAATACCCTCACGAACATCATCAGCATTTGGCAGACCTAAATGCTCTTTTGGTGTAACATAACAAAGCATTGAAGCACCATGCCATCCACCAACAGCAGCACCGATAGCAGAAGAGATATGGTCATATCCAGCCGCTATATCAGTAACTAATGGCCCAAGAATATAAAAAGGTGCTTCATGACAAAGTTCTCTTTGGAGTTTCATATTTCGCTCAACTTGATTAAGTGGCACATGCCCCGGTCCCTCTATCATTACTTGAACATTTTTCTCCCAAGCTCTTAAAGTTAAATCACCTAAAACTTTAAGCTCTCCTAGCTGTGCATCATCAGAAGCATCGGCTAAACAACCAGGGCGAAGTGAATCTCCAAGAGAGAGTGCAACATCATATTTGGCACAGATATCTAGAATCTCATCATAAGCTGTATAGAATGGATTTTCTCTATGATAGTGCATCATCCAAGCAGCCATCAATGAACCACCACGAGAAACGATACCCATTTTTCTTTTTGCAATTTTAGGCATAGTCTCAAGTAAAAAACCTGCGTGAATCGTAAAATAAGAGACACCCTGTTGTGCTTGACGCTCTAAAACATCCAACATAACTTCAATAGTTAAATCTTCAATCTTATTTCCAACATCATGGAGAATCTGATAAATAGGAACTGTACCAATAGGAATCTTAGATGCTCCAATTACAGCCTTTCTAATCTCATCTAAATCACCGCCAGTAGATAAATCCATAGCTGTATCGGCTTTGTAGTGTTGAGAAACTTGCATCTTCTCAACTTCACCCTGAACATCAGAAGCGATTGCAGATGAACCGATATTCGCATTAATTTTACATGTAGAAGCAATACCGATAGCCATTGGCTCTAATGAAGTATGATTTACATTTGCAGGTATTATCAATCTACCACGAGCTATCTCTGAACGAACAAGCTCAGGAGACAGGTTTTCTACTTTTGCAACATACTCCATCTCCTCAGTGATAATGCCTTCTTTGGCATAAAACATCTGTGTTCTAACTGGATGCCCTTCTCTCTCTTTTACCCATGCAGATCTCATAATTTCTCTCTTTATATATAATATGTAATGAAAATATAATCAAATAAAGTTAATCTAATATAAAGTAAACAGATTGATTGTAGATTTTAGGTAAAAATTGAAAGAAAACACCCTATTTTTACACTATAAAAGAGAAAAAAAAGCTTTGGATGTGTATAATTTCGTAACACTTTAAACCAAACAGGAGTTTTTTTGTCCGATTTGACACTTATTTTACTTGCTGCTGGTAGTTCTAGCAGGTTTGAGTTGAATGTAAAGAAGCAATGGCTAAGAATAGATCATAAGCCATTGTGGCAATTTGTAGCAGATAGACTTCAAAAAACTGAGTTTTTCACTAAAATCATCATTACTTCATCGAGTGATGATATAGAGTTTATGAAAAATTACTCAGATTACACATTTATACATGGTGGTTCTTCGAGACAAGAATCACTTAAAAATGCTCTAAATGAAGTAAACAGCGAGTTTGTTCTTGTTAGTGATATTGCAAGATCATGCATAAGTGAAGATTTTTTGAGAACTATCATATCTCATAAAAGCGAAGCTGACTGTGTAGTTCCGTATCTAAAAGTAACAGATACTATCGTCTATGAAAATTCTACTATAGATAGAGAGAAAGTAAAAAGAGTTCAGACTCCACAACTTTCTCGTACGGTTATCTTAAAAAATTCTCTAAAGAGTGATGAAGAGTTTACAGATGAGAGTAGTGCCATTGTTTCAAATGGTGGCAGTCGTGAGTTTATTTTAGGTGAGGATGATGCACATAAGATAACTTATATCCAAGACCTAAACCAACTTCCATGCCTCAAAGCACCATCTAGTGATACATTAAGTGGTACAGGTTTTGATGTACATGCCTTTGATGATAAAGGTGATATGTATCTTGGTGGCGTAAAAATAGACTCAGAGTTTGGTTTTAAAGCTCATAGTGATGGAGATGTTGCTATTCATGCTCTGATAGATGCTCTTTTGGGTGCGGCAGGCATGGGTGATATCGGTATGATGTTTCCAGACAGTGATGACTTATACAAAGGGATAGATTCTAAAGAGTTACTTAAAAGAGTTGTTACTAAAATCAACAACTTCGGTTTTGTAATTATAAATGTAGATATTACAATAGCTGCACAAAAACCGAGAGTTGGAAAGTATAAGCTACCGATGAGAAAAAAAATTGCTCAAATACTTAACATTGACAGCTCTAGAGTAAATGTAAAAGCTACTACAACAGAAAAGCTAGGCTTTATAGGTCGAGCAGAAGGTGTTGGCGTGATTGCGAATGCAAATTTAAAATATTTTGATTGGAAAGAAATTTGAAAATACTTATAATAGAAAATGAAGTTTATCTCGCACAAAGTATTGCGACAAAACTAGGTGAACTTGGACATAGTTGTGAGTTATGCACATCTACAAAAGATGCTATAAAAAGTAACAATTACGATGTAGTTCTACTCTCTACAAATATCAATGGACAAGATTTCAACCCTGTAATTGAAACTTTTAAAAAGTCAATTGTTATTTTAATGGTTTCTTATATCAGCAATGATACTGTTTCTAAACCACTTTCAGCAGGGGCAAAAGACTATATACTTAAGCCGTTTATGATTGAAGAACTTATAAGGAAGATAAATCACTATCAAGATTATGAAAAGTTAAAAAAGAGAAATGAAGCGTATGAAAGATATTTAAATCACTCTTTTTCATCAGTTACACATGAACACAATCACAACAGTATAGAACTGCCTATATACATCTCATCAAGTTTTCAAAAATATGCAGATGCTTTCGCATTTAAACATGCATATGAAAAAAATCTACCTATACATTTTATAACACTTAGCGATTCAAAGGCTATTAACGAAATAAACTCTCTTCCACAAAACTGCATAATTTATATAATTGACTATCATCTTCTTAAAAAAACTGAAAAAAAATCATTTTGTGAACTTATAGCTGGTAAGCAAGCCATTATAGCAAGTACTGAAAAGATTGAAGATGTGGAACATGAAGTTTTAGAGATTAAGAGTGATAACAATATCTTTGATAAAGGGGATATTTTATCTATCGAGGATTATGTTAAATTTATAGTTTTAAATTATCAATCAAAGTTTCCAGATACAGAGTTATCTAAAAAACTAGGAATCTCTCGCAAAAGCTTATGGGAAAAACGAAAAAAATATGACATCATCAAGAAAAAATAAAACTCTTTATATAGATAAAGAAGCAGCATCAGCATTAGAGTTAGTTAAGTGTGGTTTACTAGAACCACTAACTGGCTTAATGTCTAAAAAAGAGAAACAATCTGTTTTAAAAAGTGGTCTAATTGATGGTAAAACATTTCCTCTACCTTTTATTTTAGCTCCATCTGGTGCAAAAAATGAGAAAGTAATTGAATCCTTACAAATAGGAGAAGAGATTACTATACTTTGTGAGGGAGAAGAGTTTGCAACTCTGATTGTTGATGAAACTTTTAAAACTGACCCAAGCATTAGAACAAAACATATCTATGGTACAGATGATTTAACACACCCTGAAGTTAAAACAACTATAAAAAGACTCGGTTCTTGGGCTGTAAGTGGAGAGTATAAACTTTTAACCACTTCACACAATCAGAATCTAAAAAACAAAGAGATAATTAACGATGCAAAAAGAGTGATAAATGCAAAACACACTACTGCTTTAATCATGGCTGCAAACCCTTTACATCGTGCAAATGAACGACTTATTAGACAAGCATTGGACACAACTGACCTGCTGGTTATATTTTTACTAAAACCATATAACAGCAAAAATCTAAGCTATGAGATTAGAGAAGATACTTTAGAATATTTTATAAATAATTTTTTACCAAAAAATAGAGTAGTTATAGTTCCGCTTGAAAACAGTTATGTATTTGCTGGATATAATGAACTTATAGTTGATGCAATTGTTGCGAAAAATTATGGTTGTGATAGACTGACTATTAGCAGAGATCACACTGGTCTTGGTATGTTTTCTGATGCAAACAGAGATAAATCTATCATAGATAGAGTTGTTGGCATCGACATAGAGATAAAACTAGAAAGTGAGTATGTTTACTGTGAAGAGTGCAAAACACTAGTAAGCAAAAACACCTGTCCTCACGGTCAACATCATCAAATCTCTTATCATGCAGAATCAATTTTAGGACTTTTAGAAGCTGGTATTTTACCTCCCGCTGTACTAATAAGAAAAGAGTTGTCAGCATTTTTACTCTCTAAATTACTGCCAAATAGATTTGAGAACTTGGAAAAACTTTACTACGACCTTCTACCTGTAAAAGGGCTTTTAGAAGAACACACAGAGCGTGATTTTTACTTAGAGTTAATGAAACTCTACCAAACTACATCACTAACTTAGCACCCCACTTAGGCTTTTATTCTATGCTTTGAAATGGCATAGAACACGAGAGCCACGGGGGGGGGTATCGGCATTTAGTGCCAGAGAAAAAAAAGGATATATATGAACTGGTTTTTTATAACTTTAGGCTATAGTGGTCTTGCCCCAAAAGCACCCGGAACAGTTGGAACTTTGGTTTCACTGCCACTTGGCATGTTGGTTCTTATCTACTTTAATGCCCAAACTCTCTTCTTAGCAACACTACTCATTACCATTATTGCAGTTAAATCTATAAACAAATATGAAGAACACTCTGGCATACATGATGATAAACGAATCGTTATAGATGAATTAGCTGGTATGTGGTTTGCACTAAGTGTTGCTCCTGCTATTAGTGTTAGTATAAATGAAGTTAGCATATGGGAAAATGGTTTTTTAGTTCAGTCTATCCTCTCTTTTGCACTATTTAGATATTTTGACATCGCTAAACCATCTATCATAGGTAGAATCGACAGAGAAACAAAGGGTGGAATTGGTGTTATGGGTGATGATATTATCGCCGGATTTGCAGCCGGCATTGTCAGTTCACTTATTTGGCAAGCTATTGTAATATTAGTCTAACATTTTTGTTTCAACTAAGTTTATTCAAGTATAATT
>JAGHAW010000124.1 GCA_021161305.1 Sulfurimonas sp. | reverse complement strand
TTATAAAACTGGCACCAAGAGTATAAATTATTTGAGTGTATTGATTACGAAAAGTTATTTTGAATCCTTTTGTTCTTTTAAAATTAGCATATAAAAGATATATGTAAATATGTATACTATAAAAAATGAGGTTACTACATCACTGAAGAAGTGCCCCCCTGCAGATACCCGAGCAAGACTTACAAGTATCCCAAAAGTCAGGGCAAGTGTAATCCAGATTTTTCTTCTGTTTTTAGCTAAAAGAGCAAATCCCAGAAGTGAAAAAGCTGCCGCTGCATGACCTGAAGAGAAAGAGTAGCCGTCTTGATTACTTGGTATAAAAGCTGGTGTAAACTCTTTATCCCCTCCAAAGTTAATCGTCTGTGCCGGTCTTGCTCGTCCCCAGTTCTCTTTAAGTGTTGCATTTACAATTAAGCCGGGGGCAATGCCTAGCACTAATAGAAGATATAAAATAACTTTGGCATTAATATTTAAAATATTTTTTTTCTTAAAAAAGTTATAGAGAAAAATTGCCAGACTTGATAGTGCTAAGGTTATGATAATCGGTTTTACAGAGTAGTAGAATAACTCTTCATACCATGTTTTATTTGCTGGAAAAGTTTTCCCATCATAAAAGAGGTTTGATATATAGAGATCTATCTGTGGGAAAAAGATAAAAATTAACGATGAAATTAGAAACAATAGCCAAAAATAGAGTTCTACATTTAAATATTTTTTATTCATAAATGCAATTATACCGCGTCTTTTATATAAATATATAGAGGTGAAGAACCAATATCAAGAATTTCATTCGTTATGCTTTTACCATCACGAGAAAAGACTTCAAAAAAATCTTCATTTTTAAGTGTTGTAGGCTTAGGTGACCAGTGAATTTGCAAAAGTCTATTATTGATTAAGCACTGAAGAATATAGTAATCTCTTTTTATATCCATTCTTAAAAATTTTGCATTTTTTAGGTTTTTAATCATAAATTTATAGGTATTAAATGCAGAGCGTTTTTTAATGCCCTTTCTATTGTCAATAAGTCCATATCCAGGTGCAATTAGTTGATGCCAAGAGACAGAATCAACTTGTTGAGAAGCAAAGGCTAAGAGATAGTATCGAAGCATAAAATCTGCATAATGTTCTTCATCTATGCACTCATGTTCACTTGTAGGTGCATATGGTGCCGTAGAGGTAATAGGCCAATTTGTTTCTGTAATGTGAATCACATGTTCTGTTTTTGGGCTTATCCAAACCATAGTGCTAAGCCATGCTATTTTGTCTGAGAGATTAAATCCTAACTGTCTGTTTTCAGGTGCACCCCGTCTATCAACATATAGAAGTGAAGCTAGTCCGTCATAGTGGTACGCAAAGGAGTTAAAAAGAGTGTGTGCTGTAAAGTGGTACTCAAAATCTATAACGCCACTTCCGATAAGCTTTATATGTGGAAATTCTGTTTCTTTTAAGTCGTAAGCAGTTTTAAAAAATCTGTTATATTCATCTACGCTGAAAAATCCCCATTTTGCTCTGTTAATAGTTGAGCCAATTTCAAAGATTTCTATATGCTTATTAAGTGTTTTAAAGATAGTTCTTAAATCTTTTTTTAGAAGATCTAAATCTTCTATATGCTCTCTGTCTTGGAGTATTTTAAGTGTGACTTTCTTATTTCCACATGCCAAGATGAAATCTTTGAGTCCATTTATAGTATGCATCTCCCAAAGTTTTAAACGAACTAAAACTCTCTCTACTTCTAGCTCATCTAAGAGTTCTAAGCTTACTTTACTCTCTCTTTGATAATCAACTCCCATGCAAAAAAATGTAGAAGAACAGATCTCTTTTCTTTTTACAAATGGCATCATGATAAGTGAAAGTGGGAGTATAAAGAGAGCTGTGAGAACTGTTTTTACAAGAGAGCTAAACTCTTTTTTTCGCATTTGTTTCTTATAAGCTTTATCTTTAAGTTGAGCCGGTTGGTCGGAGTAGTTATCCCATATAAAAGGTTTTTTCAAAACTAAAAGTTCCAAGCAGTCTTTATGAAGAAAGAATCTCTATTTATAGAAACTTCCAAGTTTTGTATGTCATTCTCATCATCACGAATAAGTGCTTCGTAGAAAAAAGCTCCTATAAAATTTCCTATGGAGACACTTGCCAACTGGTCTGCAAAAGAATGACCCCCCTCTTGTATCCTTGCAAAGGCACTCCCTGCTGCACTGATATAACTAATAGAATTTATAGTGTATTTTCCCCAAGTTGGAATTTCCATATCGCTAATATTTTTTCTAGTCAGTGCTGAATTTGCAAAAGTGTCTAGTGCATGATGTGAACCTATTGCATAGTCCTCGTCTCCGGCAGGTATCTCTTTTTTTATTAGAGTATTTAGTGTCGTTGTTGTCTGTCTAGCTACTGCTGAACCAGTGAAATCTACCAACAATCGCTGAGCTAGTTCTGTTTTAGTATCTTTTTCAATAAATAGAGCACTAGAGTATAAAGTTACTCCATTTATACTTCTTAATGTCTCATCGACATCAGAATCAAATAGATTATGATTCATAAAATGCTCTGTAATGTCATCATCGTAAGTTGCATATAGTAATCCTGCACTAAGAGCAGACCCCCAAGTGATAGGGTCACTGACTGCTACAAAAGAGGCATCCTTTGTTTTTTGCCAAGAGTGTTCCAATTTCGCAGAACTGCACCCAAAGAAAGTGAGAGTGATT
>JAGHAW010000174.1 GCA_021161305.1 Sulfurimonas sp. | reverse complement strand
GTATGGGATGAGTATTGTAACACATAACTATAGTGTTATGTTGGTTTTGGCTGCGATTTTAGTTAATGTTTTTATGCTTTTAAGAGAAAAAGATATAAAAAAATATGTAAGAAGCTTGAGAATTTTTATGCCAATCGGTATGACAATGATAGGTACGGTTATATTTACCGGTGTTGTGATGATGGCGGCGAAGCATTTAGATTTTAGTGTAGAAAATATTGTGATGATACTTTTTGCTGTTGTTTTAATAGTCTTAGAAAATATGCGTTCATCAAAGTTGAAGTTTTTAGATAGAAGTGAGGCTAATGCTTTTAAAAACTATAAAGCCCAAATGATGAAAATTTTTATGCTTGAAGTTGTTGTAGTTTTAAGTATCTCCGTTTGGATGTGGATGTGATTTATATTTTAAATGAGGATGCTTCTAAAAACTCTTTTACTATCAAAGGTGAATTGTTTAAGTATCTCATTAAAGTTCGTCGTCACTCTCTTGATGATGAGGTTTTTTTTAGAAATCCCAAGGATATAAAATTTTTCTATAAATATAAAATTGTGAATCTTAGTGCTAGATTTTTAGAAGTAGAGTTAATATCTTCAGAGTTAAAAGAGGTTAAAAGTTCTAAAAGTTTGCATATAGGTTGGTGTGTAATAGATGGTAAATCCATTGAGAAAGTTTTACCATCATTAAATGAGATAGGTGTAGATAGAATCTCATTTATCTACTGTGAGAGAAGTCAAAAAAACTTCAAACTTGATTTTAAGAGATTTGAGAGAATCTTAGAATCTTCTATGCAACAGTGTGGGAGAAGTTCATATATGAAATTTGATATATTTCAAAATATAAAAGATTTTATAACTAAGTTTCCATCAGCCAAGGTATTTGACTTTTGTGATACCGTTTTAGAGGATGGTAGTGATTTTGACACTGTTTTAATTGGTTGTGAGGGTGGTTTTTCACTTCAAGAAAAAGAGTTTTTAAAAAATCAGGATGTTTTTAGACTTGACACTCCAATGGTTTTGCGTTCTGAGAGTGCTGTTGTGGCTATTGCTAGTAAAATTTTACTTTAAAGATAAATTTAGATATAATGCGAGTTGATAAAAATCTGCTCCCATACGGATTTAAAAAATATATAGCTGTTCGTACACAAGACGAGTAGCAAAAGGCAAAAAAGATGAAAAAAGATATTCACCCAATATTAGTAGATTGTACAGTTACATGTGCATGCGGAAACACATTTATGACTAAAAGTCAAAAAGACACTATGCGTATAGACATTTGTAATGAGTGTCACCCATTCTTTACAGGTTCTGAAAGAATGGTAGATACAGCTGGTAGAATTGAGAAGTTTAACGCTCGTTACGCTGCTAAAAAATAGCAGGACTTTTTCTTGCTCAGCCTAGTTCCTACTCCGATAGGTAACATAGGTGATATTTCACTTAGAGCTATTGAAGCTTTAAGTGATGCTGATATACTTCTTTGCGAAGATACTCGTGTTACAAAAAAACTTATCCACATCCTTAAAGAGCGATACAACACCTCATTTAAAGAAAATCAAGAGTTTATATCTCTACATTCACATAATGAAAAATCTTTTGTTGAAAAATTAGAATCATCTTTTTTTGAGCAAAATATTGTTTATGTCAGTGATGCCGGTATGCCTGGGGTTAGTGACCCTGGACAGGTTTTAGTTCGTTACTGCATTGATAATGGGGTTGAGTATGATGTTTTCCCCGGAGCAAATGCTCTTCTGACTGCTTTTGTGGCTAGTGGTTTTATAGAGACTCAGATGCTTTTTTTCGGTTTTTTAGATCATAAGGGAAGTTCAAGAAGTGCAGGACTTCAAAAGGCTCTGCATAATGGATATACGACTATTTTATATGAATCACCTCACAGACTTGAAAAACTTCTCTTAGAGATAGTCAAAGAAGAACCGACAAGAGAGTTATTTTTAGCAAAAGAACTCAGTAAGAAGTATCAAAAGTATCTTCATGGAAGTGCAAAAGAGGTTTTAGATAAACTTGTTGGAAATTATAGGGGTGAATGGGTTGTAGTTATAAAAGCTGGAGTATCTCAATCTAGTAGTGCAATAAGTCAAAATGATATTTTGGCACTTGATTTACCAAAAAAAACTCAAGCAAAACTTATCTGTAAAATAACCGGTGAAAATACAAAAGAGTGTTATCAAAGACTGCTAAAATTATAAAATATTTATATATTTTATATAAATATAGCTAAACTTACTATATCCTTACTTTTTTTAGATAAAATACTTTCATGTTAATTTATGCAAAACAACCAATCTATTACCTTATAGAAAATTACCCAAACAAAATCAAAACACTCTATCTTGCAAAAGAGCTTGAAAAAAAAGAGTACTCTCGTCTTATGAAGATGGGCTTTGAAGTTAAACGCATCCCTAATGAAGCAGCACAAAAGATGTGTAAAAATGCAAGTCATCAGGGTTTTTTAGCTGAAGTAGAGGATTATCAACTACAGCCATATAACTTCTTTTTTGAGAAAAAATTTATTTTAGTTTTATCTGGCGTAACTGATGTTGGAAATATTGGCGCACTTGTGAGAAGTGCTTATGCTTTGGGCGTTGATGCTATTATCGCTTGTGGTGTAAAACAGTTACCACTAGAACCAATTCTCCGAACAAGTACAGGTGCACTTTTCAATATGCCTTTTGCAATAGAAAACAATATTCATAATGTTTTAAATGACTTAAAAATGTCAGGGTTTACTACTTATGGTGCTGATATGAGTGGTATGGATATTAGAGAGACTCGTATTGATAAGAAAAAAGTTTTAGTTATGGGGAGTGAGGGAGAAGGTCTTACTTCGCGTGTACTATCTAAACTTGATTGTGCAGTTAGTATAAAAATGTCACATGAATTTGATTCTCTAAATGTTAGTGTGGCCGGAGCTATTTTGATGGATAGGATGAGAAGATGAGTGATGGACAGGATCAGTTACAAAATATTGGTGCTCAAAAGATACATGAACAGACGCATATATCAAAACTTCATGTACAAGCACTTTTGCATGATAGTTTTGAGGGTATGACAAAGATTCAATTTTTAGGATTTATCTCCATACTAGAGAGAGATTACGGGGTAGAGCTTGATGATCTTAAAGCTAAAGGCTTTGAATATTTTCAAGATAGCACTATTGGTGAAAATAAGAGTGGAATTTTTGTATCACCAAAAAAGGAAAAAAGTTATACAAAAATTTATATAACAGTTGTTGCAATTGTGTTTATAGTTGTGGCTATTTATGTAAATTTTTTATCTTCAAGCGGAGTTACCAATACAAAACAAGTGATTGATAATAGTGTAATAGATGATGCTAAAAAAAGTATAATAATTGCTCAAGAGAGAGAAGATCTAAATAGTTCTACAGTAGATAGTAATGTTACTCTAAAAGAACCAACAAAAGAATTAATAGCACAAGAGATTCCAGATGTAGTAAAGTCATTTAAAATTATTCCTAAGGCTAAGTTGTGGATGGGTTATATTGATTTAGAGACACATGAAAAACGACAAAAACTTTTTCGTGATGAATTTATGCTTGATCCAGACAAAGAGTGGCTTCTTTCTCTTGGACACGGTAGTGTTAGTTTTGATGTAGATGGAGAAAAGATAGAGTTTAAATCTAGAAAAAATATGAGATTTATATACAAAGATGGAGAGCTTAAAGAGATAAACTTTAAAGAGTTTAAGCGTTTAAACAGAGGAAATGAATGGTAAAGTTTTTTCTTGTTTTTGTTCTTCTTTTCTCTTTTGTATTTGCAGAGGAGACTATAGTAGAAGAAGACCCTCTGATTCAAAAGATTAAAACACTTATAGATGACAAGGTATATGAGCAAAATAGAGCTTATATAGATATAATTTTTTCTCCAAAAGCAGAGTATTATAGTGCTTATAGGGTAGATTCTGTAAAAGTTATACAAACTCTTAAAGAGAATGGTCTTTTAAATCTTTTTTTTAAAAACCCAAGAGAGTTAAAACTTAATTTTAAGACAAGTGGTTCACCTCTGTTCTTTGTTAAAATTATGGGCGATACTCTTAGAAATATTGGTTATTACAGATATGTGACACAAGAATCTACTCTGAACTCTTCAGAATTTACTTGGAGCATAGTACTAACTTCTGAGTATGCAACTGATCCTCTTATTTTACAAAAAGAGCTTCAAAAAAGTGGTTGTGATATTGTAGATGTAGAGAGAAACTCTGCTACAGACTGGTCCTATACTATTGATATGCGTGATGGTTATCTAAATATGCAAAAATTAAGAGAAGGTGAAGAAGTTAAATTAAAACGATCTCTTTATGCACACTGGCTAAATGTATCACAGATAGACAGACTAAGAATCTACTCTTCATCTCGAAACAGATGGTATCCATACATAGCTTATTATGATAATTCTCTGCATCTTCTAAAGGTTATTAAAAGAGATAGCAGAAGAAGAAATATGATTTTAGAGATGCCAAGTGGTGCTTGTTATATGAAAATATCGGATATTTATACACTTAAAAATATTAAAGATGGTCTAGTTTTAACTCCATCTGGTTCAAGGTAAGAAGTTTATTATCTTATTCTAAATATTTTTCGCTAAAATGGCATTAATAAATTATGAGGCTATATAGATGTTTGATGAGATACAATTTGATAGAATAAAAAGACTTCCAAAGTATATTTTTGCTGAGGTAAATGAGCTTAAAATGGCTGAGAGAAGAGCTGGTGCAGATGTAATCGACTTTTCTATGGGTAATCCGGATGGAGATACTCCAGAACACATAAGAGCAAAACTTGTAGAATCAGCACAAAAAACGAAAACCCACGGCTACTCAACTTCAAAAGGTATTCCAAAACTTCTTAAAGCAATTTCCGACTGGTATAAAAGAAGATATAATTGCGACTTAAATCCCCAAACAGAGTGTGTGGCGACTATGGGAAGTAAAGAGGGTTATGCACATCTTACTTATGCAATTACAAACCCAGGTGATGTAGCAGTAGTTCCAGATCCAACTTACCCAATTCACGAATACTCTTTTATCTTAGCGGGTGGAAATGTTGTTAAGTTTGGTATAGAGTTTGATGAGCATTATAGACTCGATGAAGATAAGTTTTTTCAAAGTTTAGAAAGAGTTTTTAAAGAGAGTTCTCCAAAACCAAAATATGTTTTAGTAAACTTTCCTCATAATCCAACAACAGTAACAGTTACGCAAGAATTTTATGTAAGGCTTGTTGCTATGGCAAAAAAGAAAAGATTTTATATAATCTCTGATATAGCTTATGGAGATATAACATTTGATGGTTATGTAACTCCATCTATTATGAGCGTAGAGGGTGCAAAAGATGTAGCAGTTGAGTCTTTTACCCTTTCAAAATCTTATAATATGGCTGGTTGGAGAGTTGGTTTCTTTGTTGGAAATGAGAAACTAATCGGAGCATTGCAAAAAATTAAATCGTGGTTAGACTATGGAATGTTTACACCTATTCAGGTAGCTGCAACAGTAGCACTAAACGGTGATCAACAGTGTGTAAAAGATATTACGGATAAGTATGACCATCGTCAAGATGTTCTCATAGAAGCTTTTGATAGAGCAGGTTGGCACATAAGAAGAAATCAGGCAAGTATGTTTGTTTGGGCTAAGATTCCCGAGTGTGTAGAACACTTAGGTTCGCTAGAGTTTTCAAAAAGACTTTTGACAGAGGCTCAAGTTGCAGTGGCTCCTGGGATTGGTTTTGGTGAGTATGGAGAGGGCTATGTAAGAATTGCTCTGATAGAAAATGACAATAGAATCCGTCAGGCAGCAAAAAATATTAAAAACTTTTTAAAACAGTTTGATTAAATAAAGTCATGTGTGCATTCCCACTCAGGAGAGTGGGAACGAGCTTGCATCGCCCCTAGTTCCCACTCTCCTGAGTGGGAACTTATATAAGTTTATGGAGATTTTATGATAAAAGTTGGAATAATCGGTGTTGGAACTGTTGGAACAAGTGTAGCTCAAATTTTAAAAGATAATGCTGATGTTATCTCTGCTCGTGCCGGTTGTGAGATAGTGGTTAAACGCGGGGTTGTTAAAAATCTTGCTAAAGATAGAGGCTTGGATATTGTTATTACAGACGATATTGACGATGTTCTTAATGACCCAGAGATAGATATAGTTGTGGAACTTATGGGTGGAGTTGAAGAACCTTTTGAAGTTGTAAAAAAAGCTCTAAAAGGTGGTAAAGCTGTTGTAACTGCAAATAAAGCACTTTTGGCTTATCACCGCTATGAACTTGCGGAGTTGGCAAAAGATATTGCTTTTGAGTATGAGGCTTCTGTGGCAGGCGGTATTCCTATTATTAATGCTCTTCGTGATGGTTTATCTGCAAATCATATAGAGTCTATTATGGGAATTATGAACGGAACTTGTAACTATATGATGACAAAGATGACTAATGAGGGTGTTGCTTATGATGATATCTTAAAAGAGTCTCAAGAGTTAGGTTATGCTGAAGCAGATCCTTCTTTTGATGTTGGTGGATATGATGCTGCTCATAAACTTCTCATCCTTGCTTCTATCGCTTATGGAATCGATGCTAAACCTGAAGATATTTTAATCGAAGGTATTGAGAATGTAAGTCAAGACGATATAGGTTTTGCTAAAGAGTTTGGTTATGCAATCAAGCTTTTGGGAATCGCTAAAAAAGATAAAAATGAAGTAGAACTTCGTGTTCATGCTTGTCTGATTTCACAAGACGAGATGATAGCCAAGATAGATGGAGTAATGAACGGAATCTCTGTTGTTGGAGATAAAGTCGGTGAAACACTCTACTATGGTGCCGGTGCCGGTGGAGATGCTACCGCTAGTGCTGTTGTTGCTAATATAATTGATATAGCAAGAAGTGGAAAATCTACTCCTATGCTTGGGTTTGATAAACCTATGGAGGGTAAACTAACTCTAAAAGCACCAGAAAATATTAGATCAAAATACTATCTTCGTATAAATGTATCGGATAAAACTGGAGTTTTGGCTCGAATCACTAAACTTTTTGAAGATAATAATATTTCAATAGAAACTATGCTTCAACGCCCAGCTTCTAGTGACTCTGCAAATCTTCTTTTTTCTACTCATATAGCACTAGAGAGAGATATTCAAACTATGATGAAAGAGATTGAAGCACTTGATTTTGTAAATTCTGCTCCTGTTATGATTAGGATAGTTTAACTTTTAAGGTGAAAATTTTAATTACAGGTGCAAGTAGTGGGATTGGCGAGGAGTTGGCTCGTCAATATGCATCCGCAGAAAACTCTCTTGTTCTTCTAGCAAGAAGAGAAAAAAAACTTAAAAAACTCCAAACTGAATTACTGCCACATACCAAGAGTGTTGAGATAGTTGTGGTGGATGTTACAGAGTTTGATATACTTCAAGAAAAGATTAAAAATTTTTTATCTGTAGATATGGTTATCCTCAACGCTGGAATCTCACTCGGTCACAATGCAGATATAACCCCAATCGCAGAATTTAAAAGACTTTATGATGTAAATGTCCTTGCAAATCACGCAATACTTGAGATTCTGCTTCCTCGTTTTAAAGAGCAAAAAAGTGGTAAAATAGTTTTTATCTCTTCTCTTGCTTCGCTTTTTTCTATGCCAAGTTCTAAAGTCTATAGCTCATCAAAAAGAGCCTTGAATTCTTATGCTGAGGGTATTAGATACAAATATAAAAATGATGGTATAAAGGTTATAAATATTTTACCGGGATTTATAAAAAGTGAACTTACAGATAAAAATGAGTTTCATATGCCGTTTATTTTAAGTACAAAAGAGGGTGTAGTAAAAATAAAAAAAGCAATAGAAAAAGAGAAGAGATTCTATGCTTTTCCACTTAGATTTTATTTAATGATTTCACTTTTAAACTCGCTTCCACAATTTTTAAGAGATAAAATAGTACACTCCATGAATAAGTAATGAGGCATAAATAATTTCATTCTCAACAACACTTAAAAGGTTTAGCTTCAAGGCAGACTTTTGCTAGCGATACTAGTATCGTTGGCCAAAGTCTAACGCAGAAGATGAGCCTTTTAAGTGTTGCCCTTCGGGTGAGAAGAGAGGTCACAACCTACTTCGTTGAAAATCCTTGAAGCTACTAATAGCTCCTACGGACTTTCGCCTTGTATCTTGTAACCTCTCTTCTCATTGAATGTGAAGTTATTTATACCTCATTACTTAATTAAGTAGTAGGATTTTTATGAAAAACTTTGAAACTATAGAGAGTGTCTGTACATATTGCGGTGTTGGTTGTGATATAGCTGCAGAAGTGTCAGACAACAAAATAGAAAAAATCTTTGCTTACAAAGATGGTGTAGTTTCAGAAGGTAAACTCTGCGTCAAAGGTAAACATGGGTATGACTTTGTTGCTTCTGATGAAAGAGTTAGAACTCCTAGAATTAAAAAAAGTTTTTTAGAGAAAAATCCTGCTATCAAAGAGGCTATCAACTCATCTTTGGTTGAGCTTGATGATGTTTGGTATGAGTGTGATGTAGATAGTGCTACAACTGCGTCTGCCATGAAGCTTCAAGAAGTTCAGGCAAAGTATGGAAAAAAATCAGTCTGTTCTATCGGTGGAGCAAGAACATCTTGTGAGAGTGCTTACTTGCTTCAAAAATTTACTCGTCAAATTCTTAAAAGTCCACATGTAGATAATTGTGCCAGAGTCTGTCATGCTCCTTCTCTTAAAGGTATGAAGATGACTATCGGGGAAGGTGCGGCTACTAACCCCTACAACGATATATATGATTGTGAATTTATGATAGTTATTGGCTCAAACACAACTGAAGCACATCCGATTATCGCAAACCGTATAGTAAATACAGCAGGAAAACATGATAATCTTGCTGTTTTTGATGTTCGTGAGATAAAGCTTCATCGTGTCTCAAAATACAAGGCTATCATCCCGCATGAGGCAAATCTGCTTGTTTTAAATATGTTGGCTTATGTAATTATAGATGAAGAGTTGTATGATGAAAAATTTATAGAAAATAGAACAAAAGGTTTTGATGATTTTAGAAATAAAATTATGAATGACCCATATACAGACCCTAAATATTTTGAAAATATAGAAGGCTATGAGTACCTAACTAAGATGATTCCAAAAGTAGCACGAGAGTATGCTCTTAAAAATTCTATGATATTTTGGGGACTTGGAATCACTGAACATTTGGATGGTTCATACGCTGTTATGGCGATAACTCACTTAGCACTAATGACAGGAAATGTTGGAAAACATGGAGCAGGTCTTATGCCTCTTCGTGGACAAAACAATGTTCAAGGTGCTTGTGACATGGGAATGCTTCCATACTATGAACCTGATTATCAGGATGTCAAAGAGGTAGGACTTATGACCCCTCAGCTTGTAGATGCAATGCTTAGAGACGAGATAAAAGCTGTTATAAATATGGGTGAAGATTTGACTCATATACATCCAAATATCAACAAAGTAAATAGTGCTTTTGATAGGCTGGAATTTGTTATGGTTCAAGAGCTTTTTATGAGTGAGATTGCTAAAAGAGCCGACATAGTTATAGGTGTAAAATCAGCTTATGAAAAAACTGGTGTCTATGTAAATGCTATGAGAAGACTGCATCTTTCCCAGCCATTAGTAAAATCTGATTTGCCGGATGACTGGGAAATTATAAAGATGTTAGATAATAAAATGGGTGGAGATTACAGTTATAAAGATTCCAGTGAAGTTTGGGATGAGGTAAGAGAGGTGGCACATAGAAGATTCAGCGGTGCTTCATATATGAGACTTGAGCGACATAGAAAAAGAGGGTTACAGTGGCCAGTTTATACAGAGGATACTCCAAGACTTCATCAGCTTGATTTTAGAACTCCCGATGGACTAGGAAAGTTTCACTATCATCAATACAAACTCCGTGGCATGATAGAAGAGATAGTATCCAAGAAATTAACAGGCTATTACTTGACAACCGGCAGAACCATAGCTATGTACAATAACTCTGCACAGACAAGACAAAGTGAGAGTTTAGTAAGTCGTTACAGTGAAGATGTTTTACTTGTTTGTGAAGATGATGCAGATGATTTTACAAGCCAAAAAGTCATCCTAAAAACTGAGAATGGAGAAACAACTCCATTGACTATAAAATTTACAGATAAGATTCAACCAAAAACACTTTTTAGCACTTTTCATTATGCAGAATCCAATATAAACGCTCTCTTTGGAGATGTAAGTGATGAGTTGATTATGACTGCTGCGTTTAAGAGTGTTAAAGTGGAAGTGATTAACTCTTAGTATGAGCAGAGCAAAAGGAAATCTAGCTGAAACAAAAGCGTGTGAATTTCTTGATGAAAATGGTTTTATGATTGTTGAGCGAAATTTTTATTCTCGTTTTGGTGAGATAGATATTATAGCTTTAAAAAATGAAGTTTTACATTTTGTAGAAGTAAAGAGTGGTCTTGATTATGAGTCTGCTATTCAAAATATAACTCCAAGAAAACTTTCTAGAATCATAAGAACAAGTAATGTATATATGAAAAAAAATTCTCTTGATGTTTTGTATATGTATGATGCTATAGTTGTTACTCCAAAAAAAGTATGGCATGTGGAAAATATTACACTTTAACTAAATTTATAAACGCAGTTTGTATGATTTTATTAATCTTTAATACATAAGAGTGTATTCTTTTTTTAAATAAAAAACCTTTAAGGATGTTAGATGAAAAAAGTTATATTAGCATTGGTAACTTGTGCAACACTTTCACTTGCAAGTGAAGCTACGGTAGATGCAACAATGAAGTTGATGAAACAGGGTATGAATCAGATTCAGTTAGGTTTTATGTATAACTCTAAAGATGATATTAAGGATGGTATTGAGATGGTAGAAAGCTCAAATGCTATCTTTAAGCGTGTTAATGTTGCTGACTTTATGAAAAATAATAAAGTTGCGGTAGCTAATAATATCAATAAAAATATG
>JAGHAW010000257.1 GCA_021161305.1 Sulfurimonas sp. | reverse complement strand
TTCTATATCTTTCTCGCAAAGAGACGGAGCATAAACTCATCGATGACAGAGATTTTTACATCTCTTCTATGAGTTCAAAAGTTCTTTCATACAAAGGGCTTGTAATGCCTACTCATATAAAAGAGTTTTACAAAGACCTTCAAAATGATTCTTTTAAAATCTCTTTTTCACTTTTTCATCAAAGATTCTCAACAAATACACTTCCAGAGTGGAGACTAGCACAACCATTTCGTGCAGTTGCTCATAATGGTGAAATTAACTCTGTTGAAGGTAATCGGGTAAAGGTAGAGATAAAGTCTGAATCTATTAAAAGTGAAGTTTTCAGTGATGAAGAGATAGCTAGAATCTTACCAATTTTGCAGCTTAACTCTTCAGATAGTGCTTCAGCTGATAACTTTTTTGAGTTTCTTATTGTTAATGGCATGGATTTTTTCAAGGCTGCAAGAGCAGTTATACCTTCAGCTTGGCAAAATGCTCCACATATGGATGCAGAACTTCGTGCTTTTTATGAGTACCAATCAACTGTTTTTGAAGCTTGGGATGGTCCAGCGGCATTCTCTGTAACTGATGGTCGTTATATTGGTTGTGTACTAGATAGAAATGGTCTTCGTCCTTCAAAATATATTATTACAAAAGACAACAACATCCTTATTGCCAGTGAGTATGGTGTTGTTGATATTGCAGAAGAAGATATAAAAGAGAGAGGTCGTCTTCAATCAGGAGAGATGATAGGGCTTGACCTAAAATTTGGTAAAGTTCTTAAAAATGAGCAAATTAATGATTATTTAAAAAGCTCAAACCCTTATATGAAGTGGTTAAATGAGCATATGATCTATCTTCAAGAGCATGTAGAAGAACAGCATTCTGCTTCATTTAGTTTTGATAATACAAACTTTGTTAAAAAACAGAGATTTTTCAATATCACTCAAGAGATAGTTGAACAGGTAATTGAGCCAATGATTAAAGATTCTAAAGAGGCCGTTGGATCTATGGGTGATGATACGCCACTTGCTGCTTTTTCGAATAAACAGAGAAACTTTACTGACTATTTTAAGCAAAAATTTGCTCAGGTAACAAACCCACCAATTGACCCAATTCGTGAAAAAGTTGTTATGAGTCTCAATACAGGTTTTGGTGAAGTTCATAATATTTTAAATGAGATTCCATCTCATGCTCAGCGTCTAAAATCAATCTCTCCTATCATTACCAAAGAGAAACTTGATGTTTTAAAATCGTTTGGAGATAAAAAATCACCTAGATATCAAGCTTACTATCACTATGCGACTTTCTCTACAACTTACAAAAAAGATTTAAAAGATGCACTTGACAAACTTGCATCGGATGTAGTTTCATCAGTAATTAATGAAGGTACAAGAGTTGTTCTCTTAGATGATAGTAATTTTAATATAGATAACAAAGTTATACCAATGGCTATGGTTATCGGTCGTCTTAACCTTGCTCTGTTAAAAGCTAAAACTCGTCATTTGGTATCTCTGGTTGCTATAACCGGAGAAGTTGTTGATTCTCACAGTGCAGCAGTTCTTATAGGTTATGGTGCAAGTGCAATATATCCAAATCTGCTTATTGCAACAGTGATAGACCAAGTTGAAAAATCTAAATCTATAAACTTAGAGTGCAAAGAAGCTGTAAAATCTGTATATAGAGCTTTAAATGCAGGTCTGTTAAAAATTATGTCAAAAATGGGTATTGCGACTATAGCTTCTTACAGAAATTCAGCTCTCTTTGATGTTCTTGGTTTAAGTCGTGAAATTGTTCAAGAATGTTTTGAGAATTCAAACTCGTCTCTGCATGGACTTGAATATAGCGATATTGATGAAAGAATTACAAAATATCACTGCGAAGCATTTAAAGAGGATGGTTTCAAGAAAATTTTCCCGTTAAATATAGGTGGATACTATAAATTTTACACTGGTCAGGAACATCACGATTTTGGTCCTGCCGTTATTCACGCTATTCATGCAGTTGCAGATAGTGGTAAAAAAGAGGATTTTGATAAGCTAAAAGATTTGGTTAATAAAAGAGGTCTTAAGTTTATTCGCGATTTCTTTGAGTTTAAATCAGATAGAGAATCTATAGATATTAGCGAAGTAGAATCAAAAGAGGAGATATTCAAAAGATTCGCATCGGCTGCGATGAGTCTTGGTTCTATTTCACCAGAAGCTCATGAGACTATAGCAATTGCCATGAACAGAATCGGTGGACAATCAAATTCTGGAGAGGGTGGAGAAGACAAGGATAGATTTGGCACAGAGAGAGGTTCTAAAATCAAGCAAGTTGCATCTGGTAGATTTGGTGTAACTCCGGCGTATCTTAGAAGTGCTGAAGAGATTCAGATTAAAGTGGCTCAAGGTGCAAAACCAGGTGAAGGTGGTCAGCTTCCTGGGCATAAAGTAACTCCACTAATCGGAAAACTTCGTCATACTGTTCCAGGTGTTACGCTTATTTCACCTCCACCACACCATGACATATACTCTATAGAAGATTTAGCTCAACTTATATTTGATGTTAAGCAGGTAAATCCTCACTCCAGAGTTGCTGTTAAACTTGTTTCAACTATAGGTGTTGGAACAATTGCTGCCGGTGTTGCAAAAGCTTATGCAGATAAAATCATCATCTCTGGCGGTGATGGTGGTACTGGGGCTGCTCCACTTACTTCCATAAAATTTGCAGGTAATCCTTGGGAAATTGGACTTAGTGAAGCACATAACGCTCTTAAGGCTAACAATCTTAGAGAACTTGTAGAACTTCAAGCTGATGGTGGTCTGAAAACTGGTTTAGATGTTGTAAAAGCTGCACTTTTAGGTGCTGAATCTTACGCATTTGGTACAGGTGTTTTAACTATTGTTGGTTGTAAAATGCTTCGTATTTGTCATGTAAATAAGTGTTCTGTGGGTATCGCAACTCAAAATGAAAAACTTCGCCAAGAGTTTTTTAAAGGGCATGTAGGTCAAGTTATAAACTTTTTTACTCTTTTAGCTGGAGATATTCGTTCTATTATGGCTGAACTTGGTTTTAAAACTATGGAGGAGATGGTAGGTCGTGTTGATTTGCTAAAAGTTGTAGATGATGAATTTGCTCGTAAGTTTGACTTCTCTTCAGTTTTGCATGAAGAAGAGGGTGTCAATACTCATCAACAAAAATTTAACCCTCCATTTGATGATAACTCCTTTGAAAAAGATGTTTTAAAAGAGGCATACAGTGCTATAAAACATCCAAAACACTCCATAAGAATAACTAGAGAGATAACCAATCTAAATAGAAGTTTTGGTGCTTTGATTAGCGGTGAGATTGCTCAGTTTTATGGTGATGCAGGATTAAAAGCTGATACTATCAAGATAAATCTTACAGGAATTGCTGGTCAGGCTCTTGGTGCATTTCTTATCCCTGGTCTCTCTATCTACCTTAAAGGTGTAGCAAATGACTATATCGGTAAGGGCATGCATGGTGGTAAAATTATTATCACTTCAGATAACGAGGGTGAAGTTTATGGTGCTGGTGGTAACACTTGTCTATATGGTGCAACTGGTGGTAAGCTCTATATTTCGGGAAGTGTTGGAGAGAGATTCGCTGTTCGTAACTCTGGAGCTTTAGCAATAGTCGAGGGTTCAGGAGATAATGCTTGTGAATATATGACCGGTGGTATAGTTGTAATGCTAGGTCGAACAGGAATCAATTTTGGTGCAGGTATGACCGGTGGGATTAGTTTTGTTTATGATGCAGATCATTCTTTTGTTGAAAATGTGAATCGTGAACTTGTTGATGCGATGCGTATAGATACAGATGAAAGTGCAGATGCTAGACATCTACTCAAGCGACTGATAAAAGATTATGTTGTTGAAACAGATAGTAAAAAAGCTAAAGATTTACTGGAAAACTTTAGAGTAGAGGTTAGAAACTTTTGGTTAGTAAAACCGAAAAACTTAACTAAACTACCTCTTAACCTTGAGAATGGAGACTAATTATGAGAGAATATTTAACAACAGAGAGATTAGAACCAACTAAAAGGTTAATAGTAGAGAGAACAAAAGATTTCGGTGAAATATATGAGATATTTAACCGTGATGATGCAGCTGCTCAAAGTGAGAGATGTATCCAGTGTGGAGACCCATTTTGTCTAAATAAATGTCCACTTCACAACTACATCCCTCAATGGCTAAAGGCTATAAGTGAAAAAGATTTGGAGTTTGCATTTAAGCTTTCAAATGAACCATCACCTTTTCCCGAAGTTATGGGTAGAGTTTGTCCACATGATAGACTTTGTGAGGGTGACTGTACTTTGAATGATGGTCATGGTGCTATTACTATCGGTTCAGTAGAGACTCACATTACAGAAGAGGGTTTTAAGGCTGGATTTAAACCGGAATTTCCTGGAATTACTGTAAATAAAAAGGTAGCTGTGATAGGAAGTGGTCCTGCCGGTCTTTCTGTAGCTACATATCTTTTGCGTTCAGGGATTGGGGTAACTATGTATGAGAGCAGTGATAGAGCAGGTGGACTTCTGACTTATGGTATTCCTAACTTTAAACTTGATAAAAAAATAGTTGAGAGACGAGTTAAACTTCTTGAAGATGGTGGATTGGAACTTGTACTGAACTGTAAAGTTGGAGAGAATATATCTTTTGAAGAGGTTGCAGATTCTCATGATGCAATGTTTATAGGAATCGGTGCAACTAAACCTAAGAGTGCTGGTTTAGCTGGTGAGCAGGCTGCTAATGTTTATGATGCTATGGATTATTTAACTGCGATTGGAAAGAAAAACTTTAAAACTGATTATGATAAAAAATTTGATTTTAAAGACTTAAATATAGTTGTAATAGGTGGTGGCGATACCGCTATGGATTGTCTTAGAACTGCTAAAAGAGAGGGGGCTAGAAGTGTAACTTGTCTCTATCGTCGTGACGCATACAATATGCCGGGGAGTAAAAAAGAGTATAAAAATGCTATGGAAGAGGGTGTTGATTTTACTTTTTTTGCCTCTCCAAAAGAGATAGTTTTAGATGAGAGTGGCAGTGCTATTGCTGTTGAAGTTGTTAAGACTACTTTAGGTGCAAAAGATAAAAGTGGTCGCCAAAGAATGGAAGAGATCAAAGGTAGTGAGTTCAGAGTTAATGCTGATGTTGTTATAATGTCTTTAGGATTTGACCCTCTTGTTCCATCATTTTTAGCTGAAAATGGAATAGAGACAAATTCATGGGGTGGGATTATTATAGATGAAGAGAGTCACGAAACAACAACTGCCGGCATCTACGCCGGTGGTGACTGCTACAGAGGTGCTGATTTAGTTGTAACAGCAGCCTATGATGGTCGTGAAGCAGCTAGAAGTATAGCTAACTCTCTACTTAAATAGCATAGACCTCGTTCCCACGCTGGAGCATGGGAACGAGAGTGAGTGACTTTTACTATAAATTTCAAAAATTCTTTGCAATAAGTATAACTTTGGTATAATGGGCGTTATTTATATACTAAGGATACTCTTTGAACCTCTTAAGCATTTTCTCTTTTAACTCTGATAAAAAACAATCAACAAAAAACGAAGCACCTTCTCACTGGGTAAAGTGTAAGTCTTGTCAAGCACTTATGTACTATAAAGAGGTTGAAAACCAAAACTATGTATGTCCGAAATGTGGTTTTCATATTCGTATAGGTGTAAAAGAGAGACTTGCTCTTTTAGCGGATGGGGGTACATTTATAGAATTTGATGCAAACTTAAAGCCCGTGGACCCTTTAAAATTTGTAGATAAAAAGTCTTACAAACAGAGACTAGAAGAGGCTACAAAAAAAACTGGTAAAACTTCATCGGTAGTTAGTGGTTCGATAGAAATGAATGGGGTATCTGCTCAAATAGTTATATTTGATTTCGCTTTTATGGGTGGTTCATTAGGTTCGGTAGAGGGTGAAAAAATTGTAAGAGCTGTAAATCGTGCAATTGAAAATAGAGAAGGTTTGATAATTTTAAGTGCCAGTGGTGGTGCTAGAATGCAGGAGAGTACATTCTCACTTCTTCAAATGAGTAAAACTTCAGCTGCACTTGCAAAACTAGCTAAACAAAATTTACCATATATTTCAGTATTGACTGACCCTACAATGGGTGGTGTTAGTGCATCTTTTGCTACACTTGGTGATATTATCATAGCAGAACCAGGTGCTTTAATTGGTTTTGCAGGGCAGAGAGTTATTGAGCAGACTATTGGTTCAGCTCTTCCAGATGGTTTTCAAAGAGCAGAGTTCTTACTTGAGCATGGTTCTATTGATATGATAGTAAATAGAAATGACCTTAAGAAGACTCTTTCGGATATTTTAACTCTTTTAAAAACTTAAGATGAGACTTTATGCTCTTTGTGACCAAGAGATGCTTGATAAAAAAGGTGTCTCTCTTAAAGAGTTTATAGATATAGCCAAAAAAAACAATGCTGAGATAATTCAGTATAGAAATAAAAATACAGACAATGCTTTTATGAAACTTCAACTAATTAAAATCAGAAAAATGTATGATGGCTTTTTAATTGTTAATGATGCTTATGAACTTGTAGAGTTTTGTGATGGAGTTCGTATGGGACAAAACGTTCTGATGCGGAATTAAAACGAGAAACCGAAAGCAACC
>JAGHAW010000209.1 GCA_021161305.1 Sulfurimonas sp. | reverse complement strand
TTAGGCTTTTTATGTTGGCTCTATTTGAAAAAATGGCTCCTATTCTTACCCCAGCACAAGCATAAAACTTTGAAAAGGATTGGATTATATATAGTTTTTTATAAGTTTTTATTCGATTTCTCAAAGATTTAAGATTTTCGAATTCTAAAAATGATTCATCTAAGATAATTGTGCAGTTTTGTTCTCTCCAGATGCTAAATAATTTTTCTAAATCATAATATTTTCCATCGGGAGTGGATGGATTTACAAATATGATGGTTGAGCCTTTTTTAGGTTTTTTATATAGGTTTTTAAAACGGTTTATTTTGATGATTTTCGAATCTTTTTTTATCCCTTTCTCATACTCCCCATATAGAGGTGAATATAGATAAACTCTTTTATATTTTAGTTGAGAGAGAAGTTCAGATATAGCAGAAGTCGCACCATTATAAAGTTCTATCTGATTCTCTTCTATTTGATATTTTTGGGAGACTATTCTCTTTAAATCTTTATAACTGCTATCGGCATATTTTGCTAACATCCAGTTTGTTAGTCTTATGTTTGGTGTTTTGTTATAGAAGTTTATATTTGATGAAAAATCAATTATTTCATAAGAGTTACACTTTAGTTTTTTTGCATATTTGTAGATATTTGCACCGTGTTTCATAGTAGTTCCTTTGCCTTTTTTGTTTTCTCGTACTTATGGATTCTTTTTAGTGCGTAAAATCCACATGCCATAACCATCTGTTCTAAAAGCTCTTTTTTTTCTATCTTTTTTGGAGCGTGTTGATTGTAGTTGAGTAGAAAAAGATTTATAAAAAAGTCTCTCTTTTTTTTGACATCAAAGCCGACAAGTGCAACTCCACACTCAAAACTAAAACTTCCGTCTGCCGAATCTATAAAGTCAAAAACTCCTATTTTTCTTCCATCAAAAAGAGTGTTGTCTTTAAATATATCGCCATGAATCAGACCATCATTTTTCACCTTTTGTTTTTCTAAAAACTGAAGTTTTTTGTAGTAGCTAAAGAAGTTTGATTTTGTATAGTTTAGAAGTGAACTTACCTCTTTTTGGTCTATAAAATTTGAGTTAGAAGATTTTTTATAGCTAAAGGAGTGAAATCTTGCTAAAAATCTTGCTAGTTCTTGAATATGGAAACTTTTTATATTTTTGGGTTCTTCACCTTTGAGTTTTTCATACAAATACCACTCGCCGTTTTTATCAAGGCATACGGGAACATTTAGCCCTAAGGCTTTTAGGTCATTTAGAAGTTTTATATCTTCATCTATCTTAGTCTTGATATTTCGCTCATACTTTTTTAAGATAAAATCATCAACTATGTAGGTTGTATCTATGATTCCAGAGGAGGTTGGCTTTAAGTTTTTAAAATTATAAGAGGGAAAAAGTCTGTTTACTTCCTCAAGCGTTATTAAAGTTTTTACGCCCATCTAAACCCTACAATCTTTCATAATTTTTTTCCAGTCATAATCAAAAACTTTTTCTACAAAAGCTATGTGATGAGGAACTGTGCAACTTGAGCAGTCTTGATGTATAACACCTTTTCCTGCAAATTTCTCTCCGTTGTTTATTGCACATTTGCTTAAAACTTTAAACTCATTATAACTCTCTAAACCCTCATCATTAAAGCGAAAATTTGGACAGGCACAGAGGTAGCAGTTTAGCTTTTTCATATCGTGGCATTTTTTATTATCGGCGTAGAGAGGGCAGAAGTCAATCTCTTCTTTTACCATGTTGTCAAAATCAAAGTAGTCGATTATTTGCTCTTTTGTATAGCTTTTTACTACAAGTTTATCAACGATTTTTTTATGCTTGATGGCATGTGCATCAAACCAAGAACTATAACTCATCTTTTGCTCCTTGAGATAATAAGATATATAAAAAATGGTCCACCGATTAGGGCTGTTATTATACCAATAGGAAGTTCACTCTGGGTTGATAAGCCCCTTGTGATTGTGTCACAAAATACCAAGAAAAAGCCACCAAAAAAGGCAGTTTTTATGATTCTGTGATTCACGGTTGATGGGTAGAGTTTGGTTACCATATGCGGAACTATCAGACCTACAAAACCTATGGGTCCACTGATACTAACAAGTGTTCCTATGCCCAAAGATGAGACTATAAGAAGTAGTAGAGTCACTCCCTTTGTATTTATCCCCTTTAGAGTTGCCGATTCATCTGAGATACTTAGTAGCTGAAGCTCAAATCTATAGATATAGATGAAAAAGAGAAGAATAAAAGCGATAACTCCAAGGAGGATAGGACTTTGCCAACCAATAACAGATAGGCTTCCCATGGTAAAACGGATAAGCATATCATTTTGCATCGCACTACCAAGATAGAAGATAATCATAAGTGCAGAAGTATAAAAAAGCGATAGAGCAATTCCTAGAAGCAGAAGTGATTCATGTTGAGAATTTTTTAAAAACTGTGAGAGATAGATGAGTAGAAAGACTGTAAGTATCGCACCAAAAAAGCCAAAAATAGATATGGCAGCTACCCCAAAAAAGAGAGATGAAAGACCAAGTTTTATGGCTATTCCGGCACCTAAGACTGCCCCACTTGAGATTCCTAGAGTATATGGAGTCATAAGTGCATTTCTAAAGAGAGTTTGAAAGAGTAGTCCACTAAGTGAGAGGATAGTTCCTGCAAAAAAAGCAAAAAGAACTCTTGGAACTCTTAAGTCAAAAAAGATTTGTGAAGTTAAAGAATTTGCATTTAGAATCTCTGATATATTAAGATTTACAGCACCGATAAATGGTGAAAATATTAAAATAGAGATACCGACTAACCATATGCCAATCTTAATCATAGTTAGGTACCAGATTGTTAAATTTAACTCCATAAAGTTTTTGAAGGGTTGAGTCTTTGAAAAATTTTGTTGGGTCTTCGTAATAAGATAGATTCCGTGTCGTAGCACGGAATGACGAGGTGTATTTCAAAAATGCCACAGAATTATCTACATAAGAAGCCAGATGCAAATCATGAGTGATAAGGATGATTTGATGATACTCTTTTAGTCCTTTGATATGTTGGGCAATTATCTTAGAGTTATGTGGGTCAAGATTTGCAGTCGGCTCGTCAAAGATGATGATTTTACTCTGTTGCGTAAGTGCTTGTGCTATAAGGGCAAGTTGTTGTTCCCCTGAACTTAGAGAGCTTAGAGTGTGATTTTTTAAGTGGTTGATTTTTAAAAATTCTAAAGTTTGTTTGGTTATATTCTCATCTCTTTTTGAGTAGTCTAAAAAACTTTTTTTATGTGGAAATCTACCAAGCAGGACAAACTCGTAAAGGGTTATAAATGAATCATAAACAGCTAATTTAGCAGGAATATAAGAGATGGTTTTAGCTCTTTCAATTAGCGATAATTCACTAATATTTTTAGATTCGATAAAAATCTTCCCATTAAATGTTATAAGCCCACAAACAGCTTTCGCCAAGGTGCTTTTACCACTTCCGTTTGCACCAAGAATCGTAAGGTGGTTTTTGATTTTTAGGGATATATCTTGTAAGACTATTTTTTCATCAAACTTACAACTGAAATCTTTTAACTCAATCATTCATCTCCCTGCAAAGTCTAGAGATAGTTGAAGCAACTCTGTGAGATGGGATGTGTAGGTAGTTCTCATCCACTATGGAAATTTTGCCGTTTTTTGAGGCGTTTGTAGGTAAATTGTACCAATTTTGAAGTGCTTTTTCAACATCAACCCCACCCTCTGTGGCATGTGAGTGTAGGATTATAATCTGATCAGGATTTAGTGCAATAATATTTTCATAGCTTAGAACTGGTTGATTGGTATTTGTGCTTGTATAAGCATTTTTGTTTCCACATGACACTATTATATCTTCAAAAAAAATGCCATGCCCTGCTATATAAGTTGCAGTTCTTAAATCCTCTCTAAGACCGTAAACTATCATGACACTATGAGGTTTTTCTGATTTGGGAGCATTTTTTATAGCACTGTCTATGTTTTGTATAAGTTTTTTATCTTTGTTTGAATCTATTTTATTGGCTAGTTGAGCAATCGATTTTTTAATATTTTCAATTGTTTTCAAATTGAGTTTTAGAGTTTTTATATTGAATTTTTGTAGTTTTTCTAAAGTGTTTTGGTTAAATGATTGTCCTACAACAAGGGTAGGGGAGAGAGCGATAATTTTTTCTAAGTGAGGGTTTTCATACCCTCCAATGATTGGAAGTTTTTGAGCCTCTTTTGGGTAGAGAGAGTAGCTTGAAGTTGCTACCATCTTATCACCCTTTTGTAGAGCAAAAATTATCTCTGTGATAGAGGGGCTAAGAGAGATGATTCTCTCGTTAGCGTTTAACACAAGAATTGAAAAAAGTATTAATATAATTATTTTCATGTTTTGTATGCATTCCCACTCGGGAGAGTGGGAACGAGTTTAACTCTCCTAAAATTTAGCGTTTATACCAACATAAGCACTAAGTGGTGCAGTTGCATAGCCATCTACCACTTGGTAATATGTATCAAAAATATTATCAACTTTAGCATAGATAGAAAAGTTTTGGCTTATATCATAATTAGTTACAAGATTTACAACACTGTATCTTCCCGTCTGCTGACCACCATCATCACTATCATTATATCTTTTTCCAATATATTCACCAAAAACACCAATGTGTAGAGCATCTAGTGGATAATAATCAATACCTGCTTTTATAGTCTCCTCAGCTCTTCTTGCCAAATTTTTACCATCTTTATCTTTGCTACTAAGTAAAGAGTAGTTTAATGAGACCAAGAGAGAGTTTGTAATATTTTGGCTATATTCAAGTTCAATTCCTTTAAATATACTC
>JAGHAW010000067.1 GCA_021161305.1 Sulfurimonas sp. | reverse complement strand
ACTTTTTTCTTATTATGTTATGAGAGGTCTGATAAACAACAATACTGATATCCAAAGACTATATGATTATGTAAAGTCAAATGTACAAGAGAAATCCTACGAAATGGGTGCAAGTTATGAGCAAGTTCCTGTTTATGATGGCAATATTGGGTTAGAACTTTGAAAGTAGCTCTGTTTTTTTTAATAACTTTACTATTTATAGGTTGTATTACTTTAGAACCAAAACCAAAGATATATCCGCAATGGTACAAGAATAGAGAGATATGTTCAACAGTTAAGTATGAACTTATCGGTTATGGTCAAGGCAGAAGCATAAAAGAGGCTGAAGCTAATGCAAAAGAGAGTATTGCACTAACTTTGCTTAGTAAAATTGATAGCAGTTTCAAAAGCACTTCAACCAATGATAGTAGTAACAGTGAAGCAAAACTAAAAGTTACAAGTAGATTAAATTTACAAAATTTACAAACTCTAAAACAAGAGCATAGAGACGGAGAGTTTTTTGTAGCACTGATGTGTGAGAATCTTGATTTGTCTCATAGAGTTAAAAAAACTTTAGGTGATGTTGAATCTAAAGATGAAGAAGTAAATTCCTATATATCAAAAACAATACTGTTTAAAAAGATGACTGCAACTCTCGGTTATAAACTCAATTTTAAATTAGATAGAAGAAACGGGGCTTGGTATTTGAAACATAGGGAACAACTTTTTTTACTAAACGGTGATGAGTTTGAGGAGTTGTTTGTAAATATTCTAAGCAGTAAATTTGAGTTTAAATCATCTAAAAATGTTTTACTAGATGGAGATAGTTTTTATTTCAGATTTAATGCAAAACAAGATGGATATATAACACTTTTAAATGTCTATGAAAGTGGTATAGTAACTCTACTTCAACCATCTTGTGTTATAAAAAACACTCTGCAAATTCCTTCAAAAAAAAGTGAAAATTATTTTGAAGCAGGAGTTATAGAAGAGGATATGGATACTTATGATTTATATGTTGCCATATTTACAAAAAAACCACTTGATATGAGTAGGTTTGAGCTTGGAGATGAAGATTTGGCTTTAAATGAACTAGCTTATAAATTTGATGAGTTGATAGAGCTTATGGGTAGATATGAGTATGCCACTATACTACTTAGAACAAAGGCGAAATAAATTGATAATACTTTTTGACCTAGATGGAACACTGATAGATTCTACAGATGCTATTGTTAGCACTTTTCATCACTCTTTTGATGTACATGATTATACACATCCAAGCGATAAAGAGATAATGGCTCTTATCGGTTATCCTCTTGATATTATGTATAGAGAATTGGGTGTTGATGAGACGAAGATTTGGGATTTTGTTGCAACATATAAAGAAGAGTATCGTAAAATATCTACACAAAAAACCCAACTTTTAGTATGTGCAAAAGAAGCAGTTTTAAGAGCTAGTGAGTTTGCTACTTTAGGTATAGTTACAACAAAAACAGGAAGATATTCAGAAATTTTAATGGAGCATTTCGGTTTGATGCAATATTTTGAAGTTTTGATTGGTAGAGAACATGTAGAGAATCCAAAACCACATGCCCAGCCGATTTTAAAAGCTATAGAGAGTTTAGATACTCAAGGTAGAGAGATTTGGATGATTGGTGATACGAAACTTGACCTCCTTAGTGCGAAAAATGCAGGTGTAAATTCTATAGCAGTTTTGAGTGGATATGATGATGAAGATACTCTAAAAAAATTCACTGATAGAGTTTTGCGTGATGCCTTAGAAGCAGTCGAGTATTTGAAGAGTAGGAAAAAACAACACATTTAGATTAGTTATACAACTATGTAAAAGTATCAAGCTATTTTTAAGACCAACTTGCCTAAAATACAGAAGATTATAAATTTAAAGTTACTCTTTAAGATATACTTGAAAAAAAATGAAGGAGAGTTTATGCTAGAAATTAGATGGCATAGTCGCGCTGGACAAGGTGCTGTAACAGGTGCAAAAGGTTTGGCAGATGTTATTTCTACAACTGGTAAGCATGTGCAAGCATTTGCATTTTATGGGTCTGCAAAAAGAGGGGCTCCTATGACTGCATACAATCGTGTTGATGATAGTGTTATTATGAATCACGAGAAGTATATGGAACCAGATTTTGTTTTTGTTATTGACCCTGCATTAGCACTTACTACTGATGTAACTGTCGATGGTAAAGATACAACTAAATATATTATTACTACTCACATGAGTACAGAGGAGTTAATCAAGGCTCAACCAAAGTTAGAGGGCAAGGAAGTTTATACGCTAGATTGTATAGCTATTGCTAATGAAACTATTGGTCGTCCTATTCCAAATACACCTATGCTTGGTGCATTTATGAAAATATCTGAGATGTATGATATAGAGTTTTTTAAAGAGAGTATGCAGAGAGTTCTTGCTAAATTACCACAAAAGATTGTTGATGCAAATATGGTTGCGATTCAACGAGCTTACGACGAAGTGAAATAAGGAGTTTATTATGGCAAAACAAGGATGGGATGAGTTTGAAATCGGAAGTTTACTTCGCTCATTTGACGGCAAGATAGATAAATGTCCTGCACATACACCACAAAGAGATCGTTCATATTCTGAAAATAATTCTCATGTAGCAAGTGTTGCTGACTGGAGACTTATTAAGCCAGTATACAACAAAGATTACTGTATTGATTGTCAATTTTGTTGGGTCTATTGTCCGGATGTTTCTATTATTTCAAGAGATAAGAAAATGATAGGTATAGATATGGATCACTGTAAAGGTTGTGGTATCTGTGTTGAGGTTTGTCCGACAAACCCTAAATCACTTCTGATGTTCCCAGAACAAGCAGATGAGGAAACGGAATTAGCTTCGTGGCCGACAAAAGATGAGGAGGAAGAATAGATGGCATTTGATAAAATGGAATTAAAAGATATTGAAGTATGGGATGGTAATCATGCAGCTGCTCAAGCTATGAGACAAGCACAGATTGATGTTGTCGCGGCTTATCCTATTACTCCATCAACTCCTATTGTTGAGGGATATGCAAAGTTTAAAGCAGACAATTATGTTGAGGGTGAATTTGTAATGGTTGAGTCTGAACATGCTGCGATGAGTGGGTGTGTTGGTGCTGCTGCTGCTGGTGGTCGTGTTGCAACTGCTACTTCGTCTCAAGGTCTTGCATTGATGGCTGAGGTACTTTACCAAGCTTCTGGAATGAGACTTCCAATTGTACTTAATCTTGTAAATCGTGCATTAGCTGCTCCACTAAATGTTAATGGTGATCATTCAGATATGTATATGGTTAGAGATAGTGGTTGGATTCAGTTTGATGCTTTTTCTCCACAAGAAGCTTATGATTTAAACCTTATTGCTTTTAGAGTAAGTGAAGATCATGATGTTAGAATTCCTGCTATTATAAATCAAGATGGTTTTATAACATCACACACTGCACAAGGTGTTCATACACTAAGTGATGATGTGGCATATAACTTTGTTGGTGAATATAAACCAATGAATGATATGTTAGATTTTGAAAATCCTGTAACTCATGGTGTACAGACTGAAGAGGATTGGCACTTTGAACATAAAGCTCGTCAGCATAACGATATGATGACTATTGTTCCAGGTAAAATTGAAGAAGTTTTTGCTGACTTTGAAAAATTGACTGGTCGTAAATACAATAAAGTTGAGTGTTATGATATGAATGATGCAGATGTTGCAGTAGTTTGTATGGGTACTTCAGTTGAAACTGCAAGAGAAGTAGCAACAGAGATGAGAGCTAAGGGCATTAAAGCTGGTGTAGTTGGAATCAGAGTTTTCCGTCCATTCCCATTTTTTGAAATAGCAGAGGCGATTAAAGATATTAAAGCTGTAGCTGTACTTGATCGTTGTGCTCCTGGTGGTGCTGCTGGTACACTGTTTAATGAAATATCCGGTTCACTATATAATACTGATTTAAAAATAGCACTTTCTGGTTATATTTATGGTCTTGGTGGTCGTGACTTAACAAAAGCACATTTAGTTGATCTTTTCAATGAGCTTCAAGCAAATGCTGATGCTGGTAAAGTATTGACTCAACAACAACAGTTTATCGGTGTTCGTGGACCGAAACTAGCTTATTTATAGGAAATTTTTATGAGTGAAATGAAAAAAATTAAAAACTTAAAAGAGTTTTCAACATCGGCTGACCGTTTTGAGGGTGCTAACCTTTTATGTCCTGGTTGTGCTCACTCTATTATTGTTCGTGAAGTATTAAATGCTACGAATGATGATTTAGTATTAGCCTCTTCAACTGGTTGTCTTGAGGTTTGTACAGCTGTTTATCCATATACATCTTGGGATGCTTCTTGGATTCATATTGGTTTTGAAAACAGTTCAACTGCAGTTGCAGGTGCTGAAGCAATGTATAATGCACTTAAAACTAAAGGTCGTCTAAAACAACCGGATCGTACTCCTAAGTTTGTAGCTTTTGGTGGAGACGGTTCATCTTATGACATTGGTTTTCAGTGGATTTCTGGCTGTATGGAAAGAAATCACAATATGATGTATATTGTTCTTGATAATGAAGTATATGCAAATACTGGTGGACAGAGATCAAGTTCTACTCCTATTGGTGCTTCTGCAACAACTTCACCGGCAGGTACTATATCTTATGGTGAACAAAAGAATAAAAAAGATATGTTAGGAATCATGGGGGCTCACAATATCCCTTATGCTGCTCAAGTATCTCCTAACAAGTGGAAAGATATGGTTAAGAAAATCCAAAAAGGTTTTGCAACAGAGGGTGCAGTATTTATTAATGCTGTTTCTCCTTGTACTACTGAGTGGAAATTTGACCCTAAAGATACTATGCATTTAGCTGATTTATCAACTGACTCTTTAGTATTTCCACTTTATGAGATTATTGAAGGTCATGAGCTAAATATCACTTATAGACCTAAAAATATTGTGCCGGTTGAAGAGTATTTAGCTGCTCAAGGTCGTTTTAAACACCTTTTTAAAGATCAATATAAACATGTTATCTCAGAGTGGCAGACAAGAGTGGATGAAAACTGGGAGTACTTGCAACGCCGAGAAGCAGCACGCGTTTAAAAAGGTTCTAGCTTCGGAGTATCTTGCGTCCAACACAGACACTCGGCGTACTAAAGTACGCATTCGGTCTGCGTTGAACACAATCTGCACCAAATCTAAAACTTTTAACAACTCTCGTCATTCTGAACTTGATTCAGAATCTAACCTTCTTATTCCACCTCTCTCCTGAGGTAGAACATAATTAAAATCATTACTTCAACAAATATAAATCAAAATCAGATACAATAACATCAACTAAAAATAAATTTAAGGATTTTTAATGCCACTATTAGACTCATTTACAGTAGACCATACAATTATGCCAGCACCTGCAGTTCGTCGTGCTAAGGGGATGAAAACACCAAGTGGTGATGATATTACAGTTTTTGATTTAAGATTTGTTAAGCCAAATAAAGAGATTTTATCTTCAGAAGGTATTCATACGCTAGAGCATCTTTTTGCAGGATTTATGAGAGAGCATCTAAACTCTAAGAAAGTTGAAATTATTGATATTTCACCTATGGGATGTAGAACAGGTTTTTATATGTCGGTTTTAGGAACACCTAGTGAAAAAAAAGTTGTTAAAGCTTGGAAAAAATCAATGAAAGATATTTTAAAAGTTAAAAGAAAAAAAGATATTCCAGAATTAAATGTTTATCAGTGTGGAACTTATAAGATGCACTCTCTTAAAGATGCAAAAGAGATAGCTACAACTGTTCTTCGTCGCGGTATTGGCATTATGGATAATGAAGCACTTCAATTAGATCTCTCTAAAATAGCTTAAATATGTATATTCTATTACCGATGAACAGTGAAGATGTTCAAGAAGCATCACTAACTAAACTAGAAGATGTAAAAGTCTGGACACAACTCTTGGTAGAAGAGGGCGAATTAGTAGAAGTTAAACACTCCTCTGAAAAAGATAGCTTTGAAAACTTTAGCGAGTGTGTAGTAGTTGGAAATGACAATGAATATGTCTGGCCGTTTATGGAGTTATCTATGCTTGTTCTTGTTGCTCACACACAAAGAAGTATAGATGACATTGTAGAAGCTTATCTATTTAAAGAGCTTCATGATTTGGCATATTAGAGATTATGAATTTAGAGCAGTTTTTACAACTTTTCAATCCACTCCCTGGGAATCATTATCTGCAAGTAACTACACAAAAAGATGAAATAACAGATGCCTTAACTTCTATACTAGAAAAGGTAGATGGAGAATTGGATGTTGCCTTGTATAATGATGAAAATTTAAACTTTTCCCAGCTGACATTATACTATCTCTTGCTTATCAGATAAGTCCAAGCTCTATAGCTTTCCCACAGCCCAATCTCTCTCTACTGTAATTTACCTACAACTTTAGCGTATTTATCTACTTTAGCTTGAAGTTCAACTACCTGTTCTTTATATTCTTTAACTGCTTTTGATGGTTCCATTGCCAACTCTGCATTTGCTAAAAATATAGTTTTCCAGT
>JAGHAW010000178.1 GCA_021161305.1 Sulfurimonas sp. | reverse complement strand
CTCTATCATAGAACTACCTATATAAACCACTGCCAAAGGCATAAAAATACCATAAGTTTCACATGCACACTTCAACGTAAAAAGCACATCTTGAAAAAGTACCAAAGAGATAAGCAGAATCAGGAATCTTTTAACACGCCATGTCAAAACAAGCTTTTTATCCAGCTTTTTATACCAAACAAGCATAGCAGGGATAATCGCAAAATAGAAAAAAATGATAAAAAACTGCCCTGTTGTGTAGTATGCTATAAAAGGAATAAAAAAGTATATCAAGTGCCAATGTGGTTTATGATGCTTCAAAACAACACGAGAAAGCTTGTAGTCATACCACTGCAGATTCGTTATAAGATACCACCCTAAAACAGTTACAAAAAGTACATTTGTAACAAAAGCTGCTAAAATTTCATAACCATCCATCTAATGCTCCAAAGTTTTTAAAAATATCTCTTCTATTTTTATAGAAACATCTTTAGCATTTTTCATAAAAAAATAGTGATCACCATCATAAACTTCCAAAGTAGAATCTGCTATAAGTTCATCCATCTTTTTAGCAGAACTTAGTGGTGTAGCCGTATCATCTCTACCCCAACATAGAAGTGCTTTTCCGCTGTAAGAGGAAAATGCATCCGAAAAATTCTCATTTACAACATTTTTAAAAGTTTGATACATCGGTTCGCTTAAAGTTTTTGCATCCTCTGCTACAAACAAACTTCTAAACTTTGAAAAACCAAAAACTTTAAAAAGTTTAAAAAGTGCGATTTTAAGTTTTATACTAAAAGGTTTTGGCACATAAATCCCTGCACTACTAACAAGCACAAGCACTTTTGGCTCAATCAACAACGCTATTTTACCACCAAAAGAGTGACCTAAAATAATATCTTTTGATGCGTTAATATGTATCATAAAAAGCTCAATTATTTTTGCATAATCTGTAGTTGTGAGAGTTAAATTACAAGTAGATGCTCCAAAACCAGGCAAGTCTATATAAATATGACGAAAACTATCCATATATGGCGAAAAACTTTTTTTCATTAAGTTTTTATTGCTACCCCAACCATGCAAAATAATCAAATCAACACTTGCTTGTGGATTTAAAATCTCATAACTTATATCTAAAGTATGTTGATTATATTGAATGGATTTCAGTGCCATTATTTACCTTTTGCACTTGAAATTGAGTGAATATACTCATAATTAACTTTTGCTCTTTTTGCATGTGGAAGTGAGTTTGAAAGCATCTCTATAGAAGTGGCAAAATCTTCAAAAAGATAGTTTGCCATAGAACCTGGGATAGGGTTTATCTCATTAAGATATACCTCACCATCTATAACAAAAAAGTCACATCGTATAAGCGAACCCTCAAAAAGCCCTCTATAAGCTCTCTCAAAATTAGTTCTCAAACGATGCGTCAACTCTCCGTCTATATCAGCTTTTAAAACCTGTTCACTTCTTGAAAAATCCATATATTTCTTTTCAAAATCTAAAAATTCATCTTTTTGAGGCTCTTCTATTATGGAAAAGTGCATCTTATCATCTGCCATAAAACCAGCCAAATTATACTCTTTTACACCCTCTATAAATGGCTCAACTAAAACACTGCTATCATACTCAAATGCTGTATCTAGTGCATAATCAAGTTCACTCTCCTCCCTAACAATACTAACACCGATAGAACTACCAAGAGTAGCAGGTTTTATAATGATAGGATACGGTATAGATATATCTTTATGCACGCTAGATGTTAAAATCTCATACCTAAGAGTTCGTATATTTTTTGCTTCACAAAGCCACTTTGTATATCTTTTGTCATGTGAAAAAACACAAGCATTTACTCTAGGACCAATAAACTTAATAGAGTAAAAATCCAACAGTGCGGCAACCGTTCCATCTTCACCATCAGCTCCATGGATAAGATTTAAAATTGTATTTTTATGCTCAATAGATGAAAAGAGTCCTTTTTGAACAAAAGCATCATTTGAGATGGTAAGTTGTGGCATCTTTTTATGCAAACCCTTGCTAAAAGTAGTTGCTTTCATCTTTGATTGTTCTATCAGATAGAATCTATGGTCTTGGTCACAAAAAATAAACGACAAATCAAAACTTGAAAGTTTTTCTTTAAGCGTTATCGCACTTACTATACTAATCTCATGTTCAAAACTAGCACCACCGAATAAAATTGTTAATTTCAATATATAATTCCTTAATTAAATTGTTTCTAATAATTTCAATGCCTCTTTAACAAGTGAAGCAGTATCATTACTCTCACACTCACTAAGTGCTTTTGAAATTTTATCTTTTTTGAATCCTAAAGATTCCAAGGCTTCACTAGCTTGAGAAAATGCTACACTTTTTGGTGCGTCAGTAGAACTTACCAACTCTACATCAAAACCTGCTAATTCTACTAAGATACGCCCTGCACTCTTAGGACCGATTCCAGGGACTTTTTTAACACCGTTCATATCTTTGTTATTTATAATTGTCGCAAATTGGGATGGAGTATATGTGGAGCAAATTGCCATGGCAACCTTTGGTCCAACACCATTTATCTTAATCAATCTGGCAAACATCTTTTT
>JAGHAW010000260.1 GCA_021161305.1 Sulfurimonas sp. | reverse complement strand
TCGAACCAGCGACCAAGTGATTAACAGTCACCTACTCTACCGCTGAGCTAATCCGGATTATTTATTGAGCCGAAATTATACTTTATGAAGTGTAAAATGTCAAGGGTTTTAGGTTACTTAGAGCGTTTTCTTTTTATATTGGCATATGGAAGTAGAAATTCAAGATTTCCAACTATTTTTTTCTCAATTTTTGATTCATTTATGAGTATTTCAAGTCGTTTTTTGCTCTCATCATCAAAAAGCAGGTTTATGTCATCTTGAGTTAGAGGTCTTTTGTCAAGTGTATTTAGTATATCTTCATTACTGTAGTGAGAGTTGTTTGGTTCTGCATGAATTCTGGATGCTATATGGATAGGAAGAGAGTTGTTAAACATCAAAGATATATCGTGTAGTTCTTTGTAGCTTATGCCAACTACAGGATAAGCAGGAGGGCGATCTATTGTTCCTAGGTCTATTCTTGTAGCATTTAGGTTCAGTAAAACTTCATTTAGTTTAGCAATTTCTTCTTTTGTGTCATTTAAGCCATGAACGAAAAGTATCTCTATAAAAAGTTTGCCTTTGTAGGCTTTGCTAAATTCAACTACTTTTGTTACAACTTCTTCAATCTTAATGCTATTATGAGGTCTATCTATCTTTTTAAATATATCGTTGCTAATTGCATCTAAAGATAGTTTTACTTGGTCTAGTTTAAGCAGTGAATTGAAAACTGATTCATTAACTAAAGTAGCACTATTTGTAAGGATGAGAGTCTCTGTAGATTTTTTTATCTTGTCTATTTCATCTATAAGTTCATTTAGGTGAGGGTAGAGTGTTGGTTCACCATTTGCAGTTAGAGTAATAACATCTATATTTTCATCTAAATGAGATTTTAACTCTTTTATAATTTGTGATACTTCTACTGTCTGTGTTTGAGAAGCCACAGTAGCACTTGGAGCTAGTTCGCAGTAGAGACAGTCAAAGTTACACTGTTTTAGAGCAGGGGAGAGGTCTATGCCTAAACTCATACCGAATCGGCGTGAGTTAATAGGACCAAATATTATGTTATTTGACACTTGAAATCCATTTAGCAAAAGTGAACTGCTTCACTTTTGTAGGATTGGAACCGGAAACGATATGCTTTAGCATCGTTGAGGACTAGTTAGTAGCTTTGCTACTAACACGGTGACACTCATTTATAAAGTGTTTTGCATTTTCCACCGGCACATCTGGAAGTATTCCATGCCCAAGGTTAAAAATATGTCTTTTGCCCTGCATAGTGTTTTGAATAGCTTCTACACATTTTGTTGTCTCTTCTTTTGAGTACAATCTACATGGTTCCATATTTCCTTGAAGAACATATTTGTCTCCAAGTTTTTCTTTTGCTAAAGACATTGGAGTTGACCAATCAACACCAAATACATCAAAGTTTCCATAAACTTTATCTAAAAATGCAGGAATGCCTTTAGGAAATATGATGATAGGAATATTTGGATATTTTTCTTTTAGATAATCAGCTATCTCAACTATATATCTCCAAGAAAATTCATCATATTTACCCGGTTCTATCGCGGATGCCCAACTATCAAAGATTTGAACTACATCTATTCCGGCTTCTATCTGTTTTTCCATGTAAAGTTTTACAACTTCTGTCACTTTAGCAAGTATTTTATGCAAAAGTTTAGGATTTGAGTACATCATTTTTTTGCAGATATTGTAAGTTTTTGTACCTTGACCCTCTATCATGTAAGTAGCAAGAGTCCAAGGAGCACCTGTAAAACCGATAAGTGCTTTGTCCTCTGCAAGTTCTTTTTTGATAAGTTTAATTGCTTCATACACATAAGTAAGTTTAGAAGCGGCTTCATCACCACCTATGAGTCTCTCTACATCTTCATCAGATGTTATAGGGTCACTAAACTTAGGACCTTCACCTTTAACAAATGATAAATCCATTCCCATTTCATCAGGTACAACCAAGATGTCACTAAAGAGTATAGCAGCATCAACGCCTACAATATCAATAGGCTGAAGTGTTACTTCACAGGCTTTTTTTGGGTTATGACAAAGATTTAAAAAGTCTCCAGCCTCTGCACGAACCGCCATATATTCCGGTAAATATCGACCGGCTTGTCTCATCATCCAAACCGGAGTGTATGGAGTCTCTTTACCTAAACATGCATCTACAAATATTTTACCCAATTGTTTTTCCTTAAAATAATTCTTTTTAAACTTGTTCCCATGCTCTGCTTGGGAATGTATAATTTATATATGAATTCCCAAGCAGAGCATGGGAACTAATTTTGTTAATGTTTTTTTCCTACTTTTCCTAAAAAATATAATCCAACTGCAATAGCTGTGATTGAAAGTGCGAAATAGAGCATATCTAATGCACCAATGTACTCAGTATGTCCAACTTTTTGAAAAAATCCAACTACAAGAACCATAACGATTACTTTTGAGATTTTGTCTTTTAGTTGATCTAGTGAGTGGATAGCTAAGATTTTGTTGTCTTCTCCACTCTCATCTTTTGCTATATCTATTTCTGAAATAAATAGTTCATATAAACCAAAAGAGAAGAGTAACATAACAACACCAATAAGATATAAATCAACTGCCCCAATTATGCCACCAACTACATTTTCGTGAAAGTGTTCAGGATGGGCATGTGTTATATAAGTGTTTATAACAAATTTTGCAGTTTCATAAATATCAAATGAAGCAACTACAAAGAGTACAACAGCACCAATAAGACCAAAAATTACAGCAAGAATAACCATAAATCTTGTAGCCCAAAGGCTACTTTCAAAGATTCTTTCCATTTTTATTTTTCACCCTCCATTTCTACCCATTTTTGAGCGATTCTAACTGCATTTGTAGCAGCACCAACTCTAAGGTTGTCAGCAACTATAAAGAGGTGAAGCATGTTTTTAGAATAGTTGTCATTTCTGATACGACCGACAAAAGTCTCATTCATCTCTACACAAGTAGAAGGCATAGGATAGAGAGCCTCCTCTGGTTTATCTAAGATAACAAGGTTTGGAGCTTTGGCTAGTAGTTCTCTTGCTTCATCTGCTTGGACTTCACTCTCAAATGTAAGTGTAAGTGCTTCTCCATGTCCACGAAGCGTTGGTACACGGACACAAGTGGCACTAAGAGCTATATCTTTGTGCATGATTTTAGTAGTTTCATTTACCATCTTCATCTCTTCTTTTGTATATCCATTTTCAGTGAAAACATCAATTTGAGGGATTACATTTAGAGCGATTTGTTGGTTAAAAGCTTTGTGTTCTGATTCACTGAGTTTAAAAGCAAAAAAGTCCTGCATCTGTGAAACTAACTCTTCCATAGCAGTTTTACCCGCTCCACTTGTTGCTTGGTAAGTTGAAACATCAACTCTTTTTAGGTTATAAGCATCATCAAGTGGTTTAAGTGTTTGAACCATTTGGATAGTTGAACAGTTGGGATTTGCAATAACTCCTGTTTCTTTCCACTTAGCAATATCTTCAGGATTTACCTCAGGAACTACTAAAGGAACATTTTTATCCATTCTAAAGTGAGAAGTATTGTCGATTACAACTGCTCCTGCTTTTACCGCGTCAGGTGCAAATTCAGCACTTACACTTCCTCCTGCACTAAAAAGAGCTATATCTATCTCTTCATCTCTAAAGATGTCATTTGTAAGTTCTTTGATAGCGATACTTTTACCGTTAAACTCTACACTTTTTCCAAGGCTTCTTGCACTTGCGAGAGGAACCAGTTTGTTTAGTGGAAAGTCAATCTCTTGCAAAACTGTTAATATCTCTTCACCAACAGCACCATTTGCTCCAACGACTGCTACATTATATTTTTTCATCTTTGTGTTCCTTAATTAAATCTATTTTGTAAAAAAAGTTCATCTGCTGTGATTATAGAATTTTCACTGAGTATGACAGCTCTCTCAACCACTGAGATAAGTTCTCTGATATTTCCAGGCCAACTATATGTTAAAAGCAGTTCTTTTGCTTCTTGGCTAAAAGTTTTTTTCTCAAAATCGTACTTAGCACAATTTTTTTCACACATTGCTTCAGCAATTTCTAAAATCTCTTCTACTCTATCTTTTAGAGGTGGAATCTCTATGGGAATTGTATTTAAACGATAGTATAAATCTTCTCTAAACTCTCCATCTCTTATCTTCTCTAGGAGGTTTGCATTTGTTGCAGATACAACTCGTATATCTATTTTAATGCTTTTAGATGAACCTAATCTTCTAATCTCTTTTTCTTGTAAGGCACGAAGAAGTTTAGCTTGAACACCAAAAGGCATCTCTGCAATCTCATCTAAAAATAGTGTACCACCGTTTGCTAGTTCAAATTGTCCGGCTTTTGCTTCACTAGCATCAGTAAAAGCACCTTTTTCAAATCCAAAAAGCTCACTCTCTATGAGATTCTCAGGAATAGCTGCCATATTGATGGCGATAAAAGGTTTTTTTGCTCTTGGAGAGTTTTTATGGATATATGAAGCAAACAACTCTTTTCCTACACCACTTTGACCAAGAAGTAAAATGCTGGCATCTGTTTTAGATGCTTTGTCAGCTATTTTTAAAACACGCTCAAGAGCTTTTGAACTTCCTAAAAAATCACTAGCAGAGTTTTTCTTACTATTTTTAGAAGAGATTTTTTTCTTAGCTTCTTGAACTTCACTCTCTCTTTTGATAGCAGCTACAAGGGTATCTACATCAAAAGGTTTAAGTAGAAAATCTTTAACTCCCAAATGAATAGATTCTATTGCTCTTTGAAGTGTTGCATTGCCTGTCATGATGATTACTTCAAAACGACCATTTAACTCTTTTACAAACTCAATACCATCCATGCCAGGCATATTTATATCTGTAATTATTAAATCATATGAATCATCCAAAGATTTAAGTGCATCTTTTGCATTTTTAAATGTTTTTATCTCAAACTCTTTATAATCACCCATGGCAATTTCAAGAGATTTCCTCATATTTATATCATCTTCAACTATAGCAATTTTCACGACTAATACACCCTTATTTTAAAGGAGATATACTAGCGAAATTATCATTAAAATCGACTTTGAAGCAGGTTGTTTTAAGTGTTAAAATAGTTGTTGAACTGTTTTGAGAATTTATAGTTATATCTTCATGTTTAACATGAAGACCAAGTTTGTGTATAAACTCTGTAAACTCTTGTGAATTTTGAGATATGATTTTTCTTAAATCACTACTGTTATTACTCTCTAAAATAAGTGTTTGTTGAGTTTTCCCATGGCATGGCTGCATAGCATTAGAAATATGTAGGATTTCATTGTACAGAGTAGCATTTTTAACTACATATCTGTAGGAAATAAGATATTCACTTGCATTTAGTGCAAGTGAACTAAAAAATATTATTGAGCAAAGTCTGAGTGAGAAAGTAAGATTTCCATCTCTACTTCGCATAAACCCTCTTTAAAAGTAGTTTCAACCACATTTGCATTTCTTACCATTGCTTGAACTGAAGTGCGAACTATTGAGCGTTTAACCATCATATTTTTGATTAGGTCTTGACCATCAATACGAACACCTTTTACTTTTTCAGCAATAAGTCTATAAGCATCGGCTGTAGCAGCTCTTTTTGCTAAAGCATAGGCTTGGGCGGGGGAAGAAGTATTCATGGGTGCCACTCCTTGACCAACAACGCTTATTCGTACACTAGAAGTTGTACTTAATACTTTTTCAACTTTAGTGATGTTGCTTGTTATTGGTACAGCTTGATTGTCTACTGTACCATCAGCAACTATCAGTGAAGAAGTACCAAGCAATGCTAGTAAAAGCATAAAATATTTCATAATTCATTCCTTAATATTATATTATATTGAATGGATAAAGCAAATTTTATTCCAGTTCTAAGCTTGGAGATTCGGAACTCTCCTTCTCTTCAGATTTTTCTTCTTTAGGACAGCGAGAGATACTGGCTACTTCATCACCTTTTACTATATAAACACCAGATGTGTTTCTGCTTGATTTAGAGATAGTTTGCATATCTACTCTTATCATTTTACCAGCTTTAGTTAGTGCCATCATATCCATAGCTTCATCTACCATGAGACAACCAACGATATTTTTACCAGTTTTAGATGTCATTTTCATAGCGATTACACCTGAACCACCACGGTTTGTAAGTCTATATTCTCCAGCATCAGTTCGTTTACCGATACCTTTTTCAGCTACGATTAGAATCTCTTGTTCATCATTTGCAATTATGTTAGCATCAACAACTTCATCATCTTCATGTTTAAACTTAATACCTCTAACACCACGAGTGCTACGACCTTGTTCACGAGTTTTTTCTATCTCAAACTTGATACATTGAGCCAGTTTTGTAACTATAAATAGGTAACGAATATCTTGGTCTGCAATTTTTGCCGTGATTAATGTGTCATCCTCGTCAAGAACGATAGCTCTTACACCATTACTTCTAATGTTTGAAAATTCACTTAAGTTTGTTCTCTTTACAACACCTTTTTGAGTAAAGAAAACAAGTCCTTTATCTTCACTAAAGTCCGTCGTAGGTATAACAGAACAGATTTTTTCATCTGCTACAAGGTTGATAAGATTTACAACCGCTTTACCTTTAGCTACACGGCTGCCCTCTGGAATACGATAAACTTTTAACCAGTGAAGTTGTCCTCTGTCTGTAACAAAAAGAAGTGTATCGTGTGTGTTACAAGTAAAGAAATTTTCTATAAAATCATCTTCATAAGTAGTAACAGCAGTTTTACCTTTACCACCTCTTTTTTGTTTTTCATAGTTAGCTAGAGGAACTCTTTTTATATAACCTCTATGAGTTATAGTAACAACCATTGGTTCATTTGGAATTAAGTCTTCAATATCAATATCATCATAATCATCTTCAATCTCTGTTCTTCTTTTGTCGGTATATATAGCAGCGACTTCATCAAATTCCTCAGCAATAATACTGTGTAAAATCTCTTCACTTCTAAGTATAGATTCTAAATAAGCGATAAGTTCTAATAACTCACGAAGTTCATTTTCGATTTTTTCTCTTTCTAAGCCTGTAAGCCTACCAAGACGCATATCAACAATGCTTTGTGCTTGGATAGGTGAGAAGTCAAACTTGGAAACAAGGTTTTCTCTAGCATCATCTATGTTTGAACTAGCTTTGATTGTTTTGATAATCTCATCAATAATATCAAGAGCTTTTTTAAGTCCTTCTAAGATATGTGCTCTGGCTTTTGCTTTTTCAAGATCAAAAATTGTACGACGGATAATTACAGTTTTACGGTGATTTATAAAGTGTTTTAGAATCTCTATAATTCCAAAAATTCTAGGTTCTTGGTTTAAAATAGAGAGCATAATAATACCAAATGTAGTCTGCATACTTGTCTGTTTAAAAAGATTGTTCAGAACTATCTCACTCATAGCATCTCGCTTTAACTCTATTACAACACGCATACCATCACGGTCAGACTCATCACGAATCAAAGAAACACCATCTATCATCTTATCTTTTACAAGATGGGCAATATTTTCAATTAGACGAGACTTGTTTACTTGATAGGGAAGTTCATCTATAACAATAACTTCTTTTTTAGCAGTTTGTTCTATATGAGTTTTGGCACGAACTTTTATGCGACCACGACCAGTCTCGTAAGCATCCATAATACCTTTTTTACCAAATATAATTCCACCTGTTGGAAAGTCTGGTGCCTTAATATGCTCCATTATTTCTACTAAAGAGATATTTGGATTTGCTAAAAGTGCTTTTAAACCATTCATAATTTCAGTCGGATTATGTGGAGGAATATTTGTAGCCATACCAACAGCGATTCCTGAAGAACCATTGATAAGAAGATTCGGAACACGAGTAGGCATTACATCCGGCTCTTTTGTTGTACCGTCGTAGTTTTCTATCATGTTTACAGTGTTTTTTTCAAGGTCTTTGAGTAACTCACCGGCATATTTAGTCATACGAGCTTCAGTATATCTCATAGCTGCTGCACTATCACCATCAACAGAACCGAAGTTTCCTTGACCATCAACAAGTTCCATACGCATAGAGAAGTCTTGAGCCATACGAACAAGAGCATCATAAACTGCCGTATCCCCGTGTGGGTGGTATTGACCGATGACATCACCGACTATACGAGCTGATTTTTTAAACTTTGCACCATGAGAAAGGTTTAGTTTATCCATAGCGTAAAGAATTCTTCTGTGAACAGGCTTTAGTCCATCACGAACATCTGGCAGGGCACGACCAACAATTACACTCATAGAGTAATCAAGGTAGCTATTTTGAAGAGTCTCTTCAATATTTATAGTTTGTATATCGTCGTTGTTTAGTAAATCGCTCATTAAAACACCTAATTCATTAAAATAAAATTCATTTATAATATCTAATTGTCCCTTAAGATAATTGTAAAAAAGACAAAAATCTCCATTAACTACAATCTATGGGAAATTGTGAGACTATTTAACAATAAAGGTTTTATTTTAATAAAATAAATGATAGAATAGTAAAAAAGATTA
>JAGHAW010000145.1 GCA_021161305.1 Sulfurimonas sp. | reverse complement strand
GATATTTGTTTTACAATAGAAGAAAAAACTCAACGCAATAAAGTGGTTTCGTTGGTATTTAATATTTATACTATAGATAAATTTAAAAAATTAGATAAAAAAAATATTATTACTAAAAAAGAGGAAGAAAATTTATTTACTGATAGTTTAGATATTGAGTTTATAGATAAAAGTGAAAATACAAAAGTTGTAAATAGTGTAAAAAGTAGTAAAATTATAGAGATAAAAGAAGAAAAATCATATAACGATAAGGTAAAAAGAATAGTAAGTTTTTTTGATTTAGAAAGAAAAAAATTACAACCTAATTATATTAGAAAAGAGTATGGAAACAAAGATGCAGAGTATCAGCTTAGAATACATCTAAAAGAGACACAAAGAACACCTGAAATGTTTTATGATGCTATAAGGTGGTTGTTTTCAAATAATCCTAAAGCATCATTTCATAGACAACATATAATGAATATAGGTAAATTGATAGAACATTTTAATACATTAGAACACCAAGCTATGTACTCTAAGGAAGCAATAAAATTCAGTGAAGAAACACAGATTTGGTATAATGTATATAAGAAACAGGGTTTAGAAGAAGATGAAATTTTACAAAAATTGAGAGAGGGAGGATATATAAAATGAGCATAAAAGAAGCTAAAATAATTATAGATGAGTATGGACTAAATACTGATGAAGATACTATAGAAATAGTATTGGAGGCTGTCAATAAATTTGGAAATGCAAAAAATGTTTTACTAGAGGGCTTAAAACCAGAGTATAAATATCTTAAAAAACTATCAAAATTATTAGCAATGTTAGATGTAAAACAGACTTTTGATATTGAAGCAGAAGAGATAGCAGTTTTAATGTATGATATTTACAGAGTTGTATCTAGGGATAGTCAAACTAAAGGTGAAGATTTTTTAAGTTTATTGAGAAGAATAGATGTTCGTCAAACATTTAAACCTACTAAAAGACAACTTTGGGTCATACAATATTTAGGTGGTAGAGAGTTAATAGCTAAAATAAATTTGCAAGATCCAAATCAACTAAATAGAAGAATCTTAAACGCATTAGAAAAATATAATAGAATTCCTGAGTTATCAGAGAATTTACAGATTGAAAATAATTTATTTAAAAAAATTGACATGTTAAAATGATAATACTAGGAATAGACCCAGGAACCAGAAATATGGGTTATGCTCTTATATCTTTAGAAAAAGGAAAAATCTCTTTAGTAGAGGCTGGACTTATAAAGATGAAAGCTGAAGATTTGCAATTTCAAATTCCTCAGATGGTAGAGGGTTTGGGTACAATTTTTGAAAAACATAAGATAGATGAAGTGGCTATGGAAGATATTTTTTATGCACACAATCCGGCAACTACTATAAAACTGGCTCAATTTCGTGGTGCTATAATGTTAAAACTTTTAGAAGAGTTTGGACAATTTCATGAATATACTGCGTTGCAAGTGAAAAAGGCTTTAACAGGAAAAGCAAAGGCTTCTAAGGAGCAGGTTAATTTTATGGTTAAAAGACTTCTAAATATAAAAAAAGAGATAAAACCACTTGATATATCAGATGCTATGGCAGTAGCAATTACACACTCACAAAGAGTAAAATTAAAAAAGCAAAGAGAGTAGATTTTTTACAAATAATCTCTTTAGAGGACTATAGCAAAAATAGTCCCTTTGCGATAGATATAGATTCTTTTTTTTCTGTTAGTTTTTGTTGCTATTTTGAAATCATCTATGCCTTTTATTTCACGGTTTTCTATCTGGATTATAATATCTCCTATTGATATGCCAATATTTTGAGCTTCACTTTGAGCTTTTATTTCAAAAACTAACACACCATCTATGTTAGTTTTTGAGTCCAAAGGTTTGATAGTTATACCCTTATAATCTAAGGTGCTAACGGTAGCAGCAACTCTATCTAAAGAGCCAAGTTTTACATCTTTTATATAGACTTTTTTATCTCTTAAAAATTCAATCTTTACGGTTTTATCTGGAGAGTAGCTACCTATAATATTTTTTAATTCACTTGCACTATCTATCTCTTTGTTATTAATCCCAACAATAAGGTCTCCTCTTTTTAGTCCAGCTTTTAGTGCAGGGGTATCTTCTTCTATACTTGTTATTAATGCTCCAAATCTGTTATCATAAAAACTACTCATATCTTCGCTAACATCTGTAATTGCTACTCCAAGATATGCACGAGTAAATTTTCCATTGTTGATTAACTGAGTTGCTATTGAAGTTACCATATTTGATGGTATTGCAAAGCCGATTCCTACATTTCCACCACTTCGAGAGATAATAGCCGAGTTTATACCTATAAGATTTCCTGTTGAGTTTATAAGTGCTCCACCTGAATTTCCTGGGTTTATAGATGCATCTGTTTGAATAAAATTTTCATATTCTACTATGCCAACACTGCTTCTTCCTGTTGCTGAGACTATTCCCTGCGTTATTGTTTCACCAACTCCAAATGGATTACCTAAAGCAAAAACTATATCGCCTACCTTAACATCATCAGAGTTATAAAAGGTAATAGCGTTAAGATTTTTTGCTTCTATCTTTACGATAGCTATATCGCTCTTTTCATCTCTTCCTATAAGTTTAGCTTCATACTCTTTTTTATCTCCGGCTATTGTAACTTTGATTTTATCAGCACCCTCTACCACATGGTTATTAGTAACAATATAACCATTTTTTGAGATAATAACACCACTTCCCAGTGATCTTTGAAATCTATCTTGTGGTACTCTTGGATTGGTGTACGAAGATTGGTTATGCATATTTTTTTGAGTAGATATATTTATAACAGAAGTTCTAACATTCTCAAGTATATTATTATAAGAGAGTAGATAGTCTTGGTTGGTTGGAAACTTTCTATTTGTATCTTTTTTTGCATAGTTAAACTCAACACTCTCTTTGGCATATAAAAGTGTTAGGGCAACTAAACATATCAGTAATAGTTTTTTCATAATAATTTCCCCTAATATTTGAACTATTAAAAGTTTATAACTAAATGGTTTACAAAAAACTAACGAAGGGCTAATAAAAAGTTAATAAGAGAATTAAAATTCACCTTCTTGATATTTTAAACTTGATGCAACTACTTGGCAGGTGGAACTTTTTATACTAAATAGATTTTCACACTCTCCAATCCCAAATGCAAAAAGATCTTTCTCACAAAGTAAACTTATACCATCACTCATGTCAACTAACTTTAGTTTAGCATTATCGAGTATTTTAGCATTACTAACACCACTGAATTTCAGTATAACACTTATCCAGTCAAAGGCTCTAGCACTGTCTTGCCCAGCCAGTGTTATAGTTATAACACTAGGTGAAATTATTTCTATATGCCGTAATTCACTATCACGAAAGTTATCAAATCTATCTAAAAAAGATTTTAAATCTTTTGCTAGTAGAGGTTTCACTTTTTCAATCCTATTGACAACCTACACACTCCATGCTTCTATCTTCTACATCATTTGAAACTTCCGGTGATTGTGAACGAAGATAGTAAGTTGATTTAAGACCTAACTTCCAAGCTAACATATATATCTCATTTAGGTATCTGCCACTAGCTTTATCAAGAGTTATAAATATATTCAGACTCTGTCCTTGGTCTATCCATTTTTGACGAATAGCAGCAGCTTTTATAAGTAGTGTTTGGTTAAGGTCATAAGCTGGAGTATAGTAACTCCAAGTCTCTGGAGATAGGTTGGGAACAACAACAGGGATAAGCCCACTTAAATTCTCTTCAAACCATTTTCTTTTAAATACCGGCTCAATAGCTTGAGTGGTTCCAGTAAGAATAGAGATAGAACTTGTAGGAGCAATAGCCATTAAGTAACCATTTCTCATACCTTGTTTTTTTACTCTAGTTCTTAGCTCATCCCACTCATAAGATGAAGCGAAAAGACCACCTCTATCTACTAAGTTTATAACCTCCGCATTTGCATGGTCTTGCGGCATAATTCCTCTGCTCCACATAGAACCTTCAAACTCAGGATAAATTCCTTTTTCTTTTGCCAAATCACATGAAGCAGAGATAGCGTTATAGCTAACAGATTCCATAATTTCATCTATTTTATCAAAGTGTTCTTGAGTTCCCCACATGATACCCTGCTCAGCTAACATCTGTGCTTCACCCATAACACCAAGACCGATAGAACGACTTCGCATATTAGTTCGTTTTACTTTTTCAACAGGGTAGAAGTTTAGGTCTATAACATTATCTAAAGCACGAATAGCGATAGGAACTATCTTATCTATCTTCTCTTTTGTATCTATGCGAGAGAGGTTTACAGAGGCAAGATTACAAACAGCGGTAGAACCATCTATTTTTTCTTTCTCAACTACAAAGATTGGAAGTCCACCAAGTGAGTCAAGTGCAGTAATTTTTTTCGCCGGTTTTTCTAAGCCACTATCTACTTTTACTATCTCATCTTCTTCATAACTAACACTATCACCATTTTCAAAAATGAACTTAATTTTATAGTGGTTTGGTTGTGTGTTTTGGAAGATTTCTGTACATAAGTTTGAACTTCTAATAACACCATAATGGTCATTTGGGTTAGCTCTGTTAGCATTATCTTTAAAACATATAAAAGGACTTCCAGTTTCAAAGTAGGATGTTAGTATCTTTTTCCAGAGACTTTTAGCTTTTATTCTCTCTTTTATAATGCTCTCATCGTTTTCTAACTCTTCATATCTTTTAGTGAATTCTTCACCGTGAAGAGTTGCTAGTTCTCTACAATCATAAGGATCAAAAAGTGTCCAGATAGCATCTTCTTGAACTCTCTGCATAAAGATGTCGTTTAACCACATTGCAGGAAAAAGATCATGTGCACGGCGACGCTCTTCACCAGAGTTTTTCTTTAGGTCTAAAAAGTCATTTATATCTATGTGCCACGGTTCCATATAAACAGCAATAGCACCTTTTCTAGTTCCAAGTTGGTCAACTGCTATAGCAATATCATTTGTGATTTTAAGAAACGGAACTGTACCACCAGCTGCATTTTTATGTCCATCGATAAATGAACCCATAGAACGAATCCCAGTCCAGTCCCAACCGATTCCACCACCAAACTTAGATAACATTGCCATCTCTTTGTAAGCGTCAAAAATACCTTCGATATTATCAGGAGTTGAACCGATATAACATGAGCTTAGTTGATGTCTGGTTGTTCTGGCATTTGATAGAGTTGGTGTAGCTAACATTACTTCAAACGATGAAATCATATTATAGAACTTGATTGCCCACTCTTGGCGATTCTCTTCTCTTTGAGCCAAGAACATAGAGATAGCCATAAACATATGCTGTGGAAGCTCTATAGGGTTGGAATTGCTGTCTTTTATAAGGTATCTGTCATAAAGAGTCTTAACACCAAGGTAGTTAAACTGAAGGTCTCTCTCTGGTTTAATATGCTTATCTAACTCATTAAGGTCATACATATCTTTTAAACCTAAAAGTATTCTCCCCTCTTTTTCCCCTCTTATAAAATATTTTTCCAGCGAAGAGTAACCAGAAAAACTGTTTACTTGATGGTAAAGGTTAAACATAAAGAGTCTCGAAGCTACAAATGTCCAGTTTGGAGCATCTATGTCTATCTTATCTACAGCTGTCTTAATCAGCGTCTCTTGAATCTCTTTTGATGTAATTCCATCACGAAATAGTATCTGTGCATCTACTTCTAATTCACTTTGAGATACATTGGTTAAATTTTTAACAGCAGCAGAAGTATATTTCTGAATCTTAGTAATGTCTAGTGGTTCTACTCTACCGTTTCTTTTTATAATTGTTATCATACTTCCCTCTTTACTATATCTGTTTAATTATTTTTTTTGATAGATATACTTTTCTTTATCACTATCAAAAAAGAAATCTGCATTATTGCAATGTTGTTTTTCACAAGGCACTCCATCATTATTTCCATCCATTCTTGGGTCAGGACAGTTGTTTAAAAAATAGACTGCTTCACTACATGAACTCATCTGCGAACAATACTTTCTTCCATCACATTCATAAGCATTAACCAAAGAAGTAGAGCTTAAAAAGATTATACATGTGATTAAGAGGTTTCTTTTCATTTAAAAACTCTTTTAAAAATGTTATCTACATTCTTAGTATAGTAATCATAGTTAAAACATTCACGAATCTGTTCTTCACTTAATGACTTTCTTAGTTCATCATCTGCAAGAAGATGGTTTAAATATAAAGATTCTCCATTTTCATCAGTTGTAGATTTACCTTGCTGAATCTCTTCCCAAACTTTCATAGCATTTCTTTGAACGATTCTATAAGCATCTTCACGAGAAACACCCTGAAGAGGAAGTTCAAGTAAAACTCTTTGAGAAAAAACTAACCCACCTGTTAGGTTTAGATTTTTCATCATGTTCTTGGGATAAACTGTTAGGTTAGCAATCACATTGTTCATGCGGTGAAGCATAAAGTCAGTTGTGATAAAAGCATCAGGTAACCAAAATCTTTCAGTTGAAGAGTGTGAGATGTCTCTCTCGTGCCATAGAGCAACATTTTCCATTGCTGGTATTGCGTAAGCACGAATCATACGAGCAAGACCTGTGATGTTTTCTGTAAGAATAGGATTACGCTTATGAGGCATAGCAGATGAGCCTTTTTGACCTTTTGCAAAGAACTCTTCACATTCATAAACCTCAGTTCTTTGCCAGTGGCGAACTTGGACAGCAAACTTCTCAATAGTAGAAGCCATAAGAGCCATAGCAGTTGCAAGTCTAGCATATCTGTCTCTTTGAATAACTTGGTTAGAAGCTGGAGCTGGTTTTAAACCTAACTCTTCACAAGTGTACTCCTCTAACTCTAGTGGTGCATGAGCAAAGTTACCCATTGCTCCACTAACCTGACCAACACAGATAACGACCATAGTTTGTTCTAAGTTCTCTAAGTGACGAGCCATCTCATCATACCAAACAGCTAACACAAGACCAAATGTTATAGGTTCACCGTGGATACCGTGAGAACGACCTACCATCAAAGTCATCTTGTGTTCCTCTGCTCTTTTCTTGATAGACTCCATAATCATCTTAACATCTTTAATGATTAACTCTAAAGAATCTTTCATCTGAACAGCTACCGCTGTATCGATAGTATCTGAGGATGTCATACCATAGTGAAACCATCTTGATTCATCACCAAGTGTTTCAGATACAGAAGTTGTAAATGCGATAAGGTCGTGACGAGTAACTGCTTCTATTTCATCTATGCGTTTGATGTCAAAACCAGCATTAGCTACAATCTTGTCTGCATCATCTTGAGGAATCTTCCCAAGTTTAGCCCATGCTTTTACAACAGCCTTTTCTACATCTAACCAAGCTTGATATTTTGCTTGGTAAGTCCATTTTGATGCCATCTCTTCCCGTGAATATCTATCTATCATTATTGGTGCCTTTTGTGAATATTATATTGATTATTTATGTTAAAATTCGCATAAATTAAAGTGATTTATTTTACATAATTTATATTAAATAATTGATTAAATAAGGAATAAATTTTGCCATTTGTAAAGAAGAAAATGTTTGCACAAGAAAAACAAAAAGCATTCTTATATCTGATAAAAGAGTTGAACTATACTCAAAAAGAGGCACAAAGATTAATAGCGAAAGGTCGTCTCCTTGTAAACGGCGAAGCTATGACTAGAACAGCTGGGGAGATAGAGGGAGAATTTGAATTTATCTATTTTGAGCCAATTACAAAAGGTTTGCTTCCGCATGCCATAGATGATGAGTTTGTTGTCTTTGATAAGCCAAGCGGAGTGCTTATACATCCTCAAAATAGAAATACACCCTATTCTCTTATAGATGAGTTGAAGTATCAGTTTGGAAGAGATGCTAACATCGCTCATAGAATCGACCAAGAGACAAGTGGTCTAGTTTTGTGTGCCAAAAATAAAGAAAGTGAAAGAGATATTAAGATGATGTTTGAGCAGAGAGATATGAAGAAAAAATATCTTGCAATGGTTCACGGAGAATTTAAAGAAGCACAGTCTATAGAAGCTCCTCTTTTAAGAGCAGAGGATGATAGTGCTATAGTAAGAATGGTAGTAAAAGTTCATGAAAGTGGAAAGGCTTCAAAAACAGATTTCAGACCACTGAAGTATTTTCCAGATTTAAATATGACTTTAGTACAGTGTTCACCACACACTGGAAGACAACATCAGATTAGAGTTCATTTGTTCCATGTGAAACATCCAATAGTTGGTGATCCAATTTATGGACAGAGTGAAGAAGATATAGTTAAGTTTTTGGATAGAGAGTTGAGTGCTGAAGATAGAATTAGAAATAGTGGTGCAAAAAGATTACTTCTTCATGCGAGTGAGTTAGAATTTACTCTTTATGGAAAAGATTATCATTTTAGTAGTAGAGTTAATTTTCTTGAAGAGGTTCGTAAAAGTTTAGATTTAGATTTACAACTCATTTAGTTTATTTGTTTCACATGAAACATAAATGAGTTTCTTTGCAAAATCCTTGCAAACTCCCTCAGGTGTGTGAATAACTTTAGTAGTAAAAAAATGACGACTTTAAACATCAATATAACATTTTCTAGCAAAAGACTGTAAAGCCCTAAAATAGGCACTTTAAGCTATATTCAAGTATAGTAGATTTAAGGATATATTTATATAAATTTGTTCTTAAAATAAGGACAAATTTTTAAATTTACCCATATTAACTTCTGTTATATTCACACTTTACAACAATGTGTGAATATGTAGCTATTCAAGACCAAACCAAGGTACACCAGCGATTAGAAAAATATATAATTGCAAGGCACAAAGTTTTAGGAGCTACTAGTAGCTTTTGCTATGCCCTTTGGGTACAAGATTTTGTAACGAAGTCAAGTGTATATTTTTCTAATCGTCCTTCGGATAAATCATAAGTAAGCAACTTAACTCGTATGTTAAATTTTTTTTAAAAAACTTCCTATACTGTCTAAGAGTAGTTCGTTAGAAAGTAGTATGTCGGAACTTAACTAAAGCAGCAAAGTCTAGCTTGTGCGAAAGTCGGATAATT
>JAGHAW010000193.1 GCA_021161305.1 Sulfurimonas sp. | reverse complement strand
TTCTTAAGCAGATAAAACATAAAAATTATGTTAGAGAGCTGTTAAATTTACAGCAAGATATGATTGTTGTTAGTAATGGAGAAAATACAATAGATGCAAATAGTGCTTTTTTAAACTTTTTTAATTATAAAACAATTGAAGATTTTCATCATGAGCATCCTTGTGTTTGTGATATGTTTATAAAAGAAGAGGGATATTTAGCAAAAGAGATGTATGGACTTAGTTGGATTGAGTATATGAAAAATAATCCCAAAGAAGAACATAGGGTTAAAATTTTAAATAATTCCGGCGAAGAGAGAATTTTTGAAATTGAACTTGAAAAACTTGAAAATTCAAACAAAGTTTTTATACTTTTTAGAGATATAACAGATGATATGAGATTGCATGAAACTTTACAAGAAAGGGCAAACTATGATGCACTCACTCATATATTTAATCGTGGTAGATTTGAATATTACTTAGATAAAGAAATCTTAAGATCAAGTAGAAATGGTGAGAAGTTTTCTCTTATTATGTTTGATATAGACCATTTTAAAGAGATAAATGATACTTATGGACATGATGTTGGTGATATTGTACTAAAAGAACTTACCTCTCTTGTTTCTAAACATATTCGTAATCTTGATGTATTTGCAAGATGGGGTGGTGAAGAGTTTATGATTATATCTCTTACAAATATAGAATATAGTGAACGCTTTGCGGAGAAACTTCGTGAAGTAATAGATAAAAATGTTTTTACAACTGTTGGGCATGTTTGTTGCAGTTTTGGTGTTACTCAGTTTCATCATAAAGATACAAAAAAGTTGATAGTTAAGAGATGTGACAATATGCTCTATAGTGCAAAAGAGGCTGGAAGAAACTGTGTAGTTTCTTTGAGATAAAAATAAAAAATAACTAAGATTAGGATACAATTAAAATATGAATTTTGAACTACTAAAAACATTTACCATTCTCTATGTTGAGGATGAATTATCTTTGCAAGAGGATATATATCAAAATATTTCACCATTTGTTAAAGAAGTTCTTAGAGCAAATGATGGTCAAGAAGGGTTGAATTTATATTTGCAAAACAGAGATAAAATTGATTTGATAATAAGTGATATTTCGATGCCCAATATGAATGGTATTGAAATGATTGATGAGATTAGAAAAATTGACTTTGAAATCCCTGTTATTTATACTACAGCTTTTAATGATAGTGATTATATGAAAAAAACAATTGAGCAGTCTATTGTTGGTTATATAATTAAGCCTATTGATATTGAATTGCTTTTAGAGGGAATAGAAAAGGCTTCTTTTAAAATAGAAAATGAAAGATTGAAAATCTCTTTGCAGGAGATGAATCAAGAACTTGAAGCCAAAGTTGAACTTAAAACCAAAGAGCTTAAAATTAAAAATGAAGAACTTTATGAGCAGCTTTACAGAGATGAACTTACTGGTTTATTAAATAGAAAAGCACTTTTAAGAGATATGAAAGAGTTAGAAAATCCTATTTTATTACTGGTTGATATAGATTTATTCAAAAATATAAATGATCTTTATGGTGAGCATGTTGGTAATAAAGTTCTGATTAGAGTGGGGGAATTATTGCAGGAGCTTGTCCAAAATAGAGATTGTAATGTTTACAGAGTTGGTTCAGATGAGTTTGCTTTGCTTAGGGATGCAGAATTTCAGTTAGATGAGTTTAATGAAATTATAAATTTAATCATACATGCTATTAACACAGAAGCTATACATATAAAAGAGTATGATATTACACTTAGAATAGATGTGAGTGTTGGAGTATCTGAAGGTAGAGTGGATACTCTTAGAAAAGCTGATATGGCACTCAAAAGAGCTAAAAATGATAGATTGGCATATTTAATCTATAGTGATGAGTTTAACAAAAGCAAAGAGTACCAAAATGATATAAAATGGACTAAAGTAATTGAAAAAGCGATAGAAGAGGATTGCGTTGTTCCATATTATCAGCCAATAGTTGATAAAGAGCAAAATATTGTAAAATATGAATCTCTTATGAGAATTATTGATGGTGAAAATGTTTATTCACCATTTTTATTTTTGGATATTGCAAAAAAAGTTAAATTTTATCCACAACTAGAGAAAAGTGTTATCAAAGCAGCATTTAAAAAAGCTAAAGAGAGCGGTTGCAGTATTAGTGTTAATCTCTCTATTGAAGATATTTTAAATGTTGAGTTTATAAAATTTCTTGAAGATGAGTTGTTAAAAAATAGAATTGCTCATTTGATTGTATTTGAGTTGCTTGAGAGTGAAAATATTACGGATTATGAAAAAGTAATTGAATTTATTGATATTGTAAAAAAATTAGGTTGTGCTATTGCCATAGATGATTTTGGCAGTGGATACTCAAACTTTACATATCTGTTAAAATTAAAACCAGACTATATAAAAATTGACGGTTCATCTGTGAAAAATATTCATACTGATAGAAATTCATATCTTGTAACCAAGTCTATAAATGATTTTGCCCACTCTTTAGGTATTAAGACTGTTGCTGAATTTGTCCACTGTAAAGAGGTCTTTCTTGTACTTCAAGAGTTGGGTGTAGATGAGTATCAGGGATATTATTTCTCTGAGCCTTTAGAGCATTTATAGTGA
>JAGHAW010000172.1 GCA_021161305.1 Sulfurimonas sp. | reverse complement strand
GGGATTTTGAGAGACTCGGAGCTATTGAGAGAGCAACTCTTAGACTTGCTTCTTATGAGATTTTGTTTGGTGATCTTGATTCTGCTGTTGTGATAAATGAAGCAGTTGAGATTACAAAAGCTTTTGGAACAGAGCAGTCGCCTAAGTTTATCAATGGTGTTTTAGACGCAATTTCTAAAGATAAATCTGAGTAGGTAGATGAAAAGATTAACTAAAGAAGAAGCACTTGACTTGATTAAAAATGCCGACTTAAAAGAGTTGGGTAAGATGGCAAGTGCGAGAAAAAAAGAGTTACATCCAAAAGGGATTACGACCTTTGTAGTTGATAGAAATATAAACTATACAAATATTTGTTGGGTTGATTGTAAATTTTGTGCTTTTTATAGACATGAAAAAGATGCAGATGCTTATGTTTTAACATTTGATGAAATTGATACAAAGATAGATGAACTTTTAGAAATTGGTGGAACACAGATTCTGTTTCAGGGTGGAGTTCATCCAAAACTTCAGATAGAGTGGTATGAAGAGTTGGTTGAGCATATTCATACTAAATATCCGACCATTACTATTCACGGTTTTTCTGCTATTGAGATTGATTTTATTGCTAAGGTTTCTCGAATCACGGTTGAAGAAGTTTTAGAGAGATTAAAAGCTAAAGGTTTAGCATCTATTCCCGGAGCTGGTGCTGAGATACTTAGTGATAAAGTTCGCGATATTATTGCACCTAAAAAGATTGATTCTGAGGTGTGGATAGATATACATCGAAAAGCTCATAAGTTAGATATAAAATCAACTGCAACTATGATGTATGGGACTGTTGAGAGTGATGAAGATATAGTTGAGCATTTTGATATGGTTAGAAAACTTCAAGATGAAACAGGTGGATTTCGTGCTTTTATTATGTGGAGTTTTCAGTCTGATAATACAGAACTTTTACGACAGATTCCAGATATGCAAAAACCATCTTCAAACAGATACTTAAGACTTCTTGCAGTTGCAAGATTATATCTTGATAATGTGCCAAATATTCAAAGTTCATGGGTAACACAGGGTCCTTATATCGGTCAGATGGCACTTAGATGGGGTGCAAATGATTTAGGTTCAACTATGATGGAAGAGAATGTCGTAAGTAGTGCAGGGGCTGCTTACTCTATGGCAAAAGATGAGATGGTTGAACTTATAAAAGATATAGATGAGATAGCAGCTGTTAGAGATACAGCTTATAATACTTTAGAGATATTTGCATAGCCGTCATTCCGTACTAGATACGGAATCTAGCTTGTCAGTCAATAAAAACTAGACTCCCAGTCGAGCTGAGAGTGACGGAGAGAAAATGAAACACATTTTAACACTACTAATTTTAGGACAGATAATAATGGCAGCAACTATAGAATATATTGAGATAAGTGGTTTAAAAGTACCGGTAATTTTTGAATATGACAAGAGATTACCACTTGTAACTATGCAGTTTACATTTACAAATAGTGGAAGTATAACTGACACTAAAAAAGCCGGTTTGGCTAAGTTCAGTGCAAAAATTATGAATGAGGGAACTAAAAAGCTAGGGAGCAGTGCTTTTGCAGAGGCCCTTGAATCTAAAGCTATCCATATTTCAGCTTCAACAGGAACTGAGACTTTTGTTATGGAGCTTGGATGTTTAAAAGAGGAGTTTGATGAGGGATTGAAGAGATTTGATTCACTTTTAAAAGATCCAAATTTCACTAAAGAGGCAGTGCAGAAAGTAAAAACTATGACTCTTGGTTCACTTAGTAGAAAAGAGAATGATTTTGACTATATTGCTTCAAATGAGTTGAAATCACTACTTTTTAAAGGGAGTGTTTTAGCAAATCCATCTTCTGGAACAGTTGAAAGTGTTAAAAATATAGAGTTGAGTGATGTCAAAAGTTTTTTAGTTTCTCATCTTGTAAGTTCCAAACTTATTGTTGTTCTTGGTGGAGATATTGAGATAGATGAGGCAAAGAAAAAGATTGCTAAAGTTATAAAAGCTATGACTAAAGGCAGTTTTGATGAGGTTAAAAACTATAAGGTAGCTAAAAAAGCCAGTGAAAGTGTTCTGTTAAAAGATACACAACAAGCTTATATATATTTTGGATCGCCTTACAATATGAAAGATGGAGATGAAGATTATTACAAAGCCAGAGTAGCCACTTTTATACTTGGAACAGGTGGTTTTGGTTCTCGTCTGATGGAAGAGATAAGAGTTAAAAGAGGTTTGGCTTACTCTGCTTATGCAAGAGTTCATGTAAGTAAATCAAGTAGTTATATGGGTGGTTATCTTCAAACAAAACTGGATTCTCTGGATGAGGCGAAAAAGACCGTAAAAGAAGTAGTAGCCGAGTTTGTAAAAAATGGTGTAACTCAAGATGAATTAGAGCAGACTAAGAAGTTTTTGCTTGGAAGTGAACCTCTAAGAGTTGAGACAATGAGCCAAAGACTAAACCGTACTTTTATGGAGTATTATAAGGGACAGAAATTGGGTCACTCAAAAGATGAACTCAAAAAAATAGAGGGGTTAAAATTAAAAGATCTGAATGAATTTATAAAAAATCATAGAGAGATTCTAGATATGAGTTTTGCGATAGTTACTAAAT
>JAGHAW010000138.1 GCA_021161305.1 Sulfurimonas sp. | reverse complement strand
TTCCATACCAATATGTAAAAAATAGAGTTGCAGACGGGAATATTCAAGAGCTTTTCAATCTTGCAAAAGAAAAAGGAATTTCAGCAGAGCAAATAAAGCAGACACGAAAAGAGTTATCAGAATATATCGGAAATGCTAAAGAGGGTTCAGAGTGGTTTACAACAGGAGAAGCAAATAGTAAAGCAGATGAAATACTTGCAACTTTTTTAACTAATAAGAAAATGGCTTTAGAGGGTGCAAACTCAATTTCTAAAAATACAAAAGCATCAGAGAATGTAGTTAAAAACATAGATGATAGAACAAACGGAGCAATCAGTTCTTTTAAAGACGGCTCATTTTCATCAACAGAATCAAGAGCGATGTTAGAATCAGCAAGTAAAGAAGTATCAGCAAAATATAAAGATATGAAAGACACTTTATTTAATTTAGTTGGAGAAGATACTCCAATAATGCTTGGTAAAAATCTTGAAGTTGTAAAAGGCGAATCAGTATTAACAACTTTAGACAAAATGGGAAGAGAATTTGCAGACGATGAAAGAACTCAAGGAGTATTATCTTCAATAGCAAGTACGATTGAAAACAGAGGGACTTTAAATATTACAGACCTCTTAAACATCAGAAAGAAATTATCAAAAGCAAGTAGAAAAGCAGACAGCAGTAATAAATTCCTACTAGACAAAATGAGTCATCAAGTAGATGAAGCAATTTTTGGTGCAGTTGGGAAAATGACTGAAAATCCGGCACTTGCAAAAGAGTTTAGAGAGCATTTTGTAGATATTAACAAGATGTATGGCGACCAAAAAGCAGTAGAAAAAACGAAAGTGTATAAAGCTATTATGGGAGAGAGTGCAACAGATGAATCAGTTGGAAAAGAAATGGCTAAGGGTACTCAGATTCTTGGAGATAGTTTTGAATCAGTTGTTAGAAGCATACCAAAAGAGAACAGACAAGCTTTTGAGAACAAAGCAGTTTCAGACTTTTTAGAATCACAAACAATTGAACTAAACGGAAATATTGCATTTAAGGGTGGAATGGGAGAAAAGATTGAAGTTATGCTTGGAAAAGTTCACTCAGAAGAAACAAGAAATGCACTTGAAGCAGTCAAGAAAATGGTTGATTTATTTGAAGCAGATGATGTTTTACTTAAAAAGCTTGGTGGAGCAGTAACCAAAGGAGACTCAGAGGGTTTAGCCACTTCAATTTGGGGAAAAATCAAGTATCAGACAGCATCAAAACTATTCAAATTTCTTACTCCTGTTATCAAAAAGGGAGAGTTAGCAAGAAAAGACATTATGAACAGACACTTAGTTGAGCAATTGCAAAAGACGAGAGATACAAAAAGTTTTATTGATTCACTTGAGACAAGCAAAGTTATCAACAAGCACCAAAAGAGTGAGCTATTAAAGCTATCAGAGAATATCAAAAATGCAAGAGAGATGCAAAATAACATTATTGCAAAGCAGGAAGAAGTTGCAGAGCAGTTAAGAAAAGATGAAATCACTCAAAAACAAGCAGAAGCAGAATTAAAAAGAGTTGAGATTGAAGAGACGGCAGATTTTTATGTTAAGAATCCATCAACTTTAGATAGAAGTTTAGTCGATTATGTTCAAAATAATACCAATAAAGTAGGTGGGCAATATGCAAGTGATGCACTTACAGGATTAAACAGAGCGATATACGAAAACAAGCCACTAAATCCTCACACAGTCAAGCAGTTTGTTGAAAGACTTGCAGAGTTGGACGAAAAAGATATTTATGAGTTTATGACGGCATCAAAAGGCAAACAGAGAGAACTTAAAAAGAGAGCCGAAGCACTCAAGAAGATTGAAGCAGAAGAAGATGCTCAAAGACAAATGAACGATACTTTAGATGAAAATCCAAAAGGCGAAACACTTACAGATGATTTAACACCGGAGTTCAAGCTAAACGACAAAGGGGAGCTTTTAGATGAAACAGGAGCAGTTCTTTTTTCAAAGGGAATTGATAATTTATCAGTTGCTACACTTGCAGGAGTTGAAACAGATGAAAATGGAAATGTAATTGGCTTTAGTGCAGAGAATTTTCTTAAAGGACTAATCGGATATACAGCCTTAAAGAAAGTAGGTACAAGCAAAGCAGTTCAAAGAGTTATAAAGGACAATGTAAAAGCACTTGCAAAAGAAACACAAGCAGGAGCAGAATTAGTTGCAGAATCATTAAACAAAAAATACCCGTTCTTAAACATAAATCCAAAGATGGTTCAAGATAATTTACCGGTAAATGGAAAAGGTGGTGTAAAAGTGCCTAAATTCTTCTCACAGCTTGAAAAAGTTATGAAAGCGAGTAAACAGGCGAATTGGAATGTTGAACAGCTCACAGGCTATTTAAAGAAGAATGGAGTCAAAGATGAAGAACTCAAATGGAGTGGATTCAATGATTATGTTGCAGGTAAGAAAAAAGTAACTTCACAAGAGATTTTAGATAATACTTCAATGTTAGAACTTGGGACAAAAACTTTTAGTGATGATTTTGATTTATCGAAAATTCATTTTAATAAAAAAGACACAGGAGATTATGATTTATTCCACGACGGGAGAAGATTAGAAGATACTTTTGGAAAAGCAAAAAATATATGGGTTGATAGTAGAACAGACTATAAAATCATAGAACTAGAAAATGGTAATTTTATGACTGTATCAGCAAACAACAAGCCAACGAATAGAACAATCGGAAGCTATGCAGAAGCAGAGGGTAAACAGCTTGATATAATCGCAGGAAATCATAGAGCCGATAGTCCAACTAAATATAAAGGTTACGGGACAAAAGATATTGAATCGACAGGATATAAAGAAGATGTTA
>JAGHAW010000167.1 GCA_021161305.1 Sulfurimonas sp. | reverse complement strand
GTTAAATTCACAACTAGAGGTTAATAAATTTAAAGGATAAAAAATGGAAAAAGTAAATCTGAGTGAAGCAATTATTAGCATAAACGCTAAGTCAAACGCTGCAACAAAAGCAATTATTACTTGCTTAGTAGGTGAATTAACATTCAGCAAGGGAACTCGTGATTTTATAACTACTGAGTGTCACTCTGGTGAGAGTACAAGCACAGGGATACTAAAATACCCAGAGGGGACTTTTGAGATCATCTATGATTCAGCAGATGCTTATGAGGCACAGGTTATGTTGGAGGAAGCACTACTACAAACAGGTGATTTTGCATCTGACAACACGCTGGAGATGAATATTGAGTTTAACAACTCTAAAGGTACTTCAGGTGCGATGATGGATGTAGAAATGCTTATCGGTTCATTTGATGTAACACTAACAGCAAATGGTGACTCAAAAGTTTCTTGTACATACAAGCAGCTTTCACCGTTTACATCAACTGCAGCTACAGGACCGTAGATAACCCTTGGGCTAAAAGGTTTTTTTGTGTGTACCTCTTAGCCCTTAAATATTACACACATTAACCAACTAAAAAAGGAAACACACATTATGGCAAAATTACAACTATCACAGCGTGCGAAAATAGAAGTAGAAGAAGACGGCAAAATAACTAGAACTTTCAGTGTAAATTTTAAGAAACTTACTCGTAAAGAAAGCAAAAAGTTAGGTAAAGATAATGAAGACGTAATGGACACTTTTAACAAGGCTCAGTCTTTAGTCAAAAGAGCAGAAGTTCTTGAAGCAAAGATAGAAGCGTTAAAAGGTTCAGATAAAAAAGAAGAAATTATCAAAGTGGCAAATAAGCTTGAAACTCTATATGATGACCAAGATGCTTTAGAGGATAAGTTTGAGAAAATTGGAGGGGTTGACAAATTGCTCGAAGCCTCCAATCTTTCTTATCATGCCTCAGTTACAGGCAAAGACAAAGAAGCCCTTGCAGAATTTGCAGAGAATGAAAGCTCATACAGTGAAGTATTACAAGCCATTGACAAAGACATAAAAGACAAAATAGCAAAGCACCGCTAGAAATTGCAGAGTTTCTAAGGAGCGATTCTAAGCACTTTCCACCTGAATGGGATGAATTCCACAAGGTTCTGGCAAACATAGCCACAGGGGTGGTTTCTGTATCGAATGGGATGGGAGTAAGCTTTCTGTATGATAGTGCCAAGGATGTTTTGAAATGGAGCAACCTCAGCATTAAAGATAACATAAATATCATTATGCGAATTGGGGGCATGATCCATTTAAGTGACAAAGACTTTAGTAATATGAAATCAAACGTGAGTACAAAGAGTGTTATGTTGGAAGCTGCAGATATAGAAGCAATGGCTCAGGCTAGAGACAAGATGAAAAAAGGATAACGCTCTTAACAATCTTTAGCTATAATTTGCGTAACAACCTTAGCAAATCAACAAAAAGGACTCGTTTTGGCAATTATCAAAATTACTGTGGATGGTGCTAATGCTGAAGCCACACTTAACCGACTACAAAAAGAGTTTAAAGAAACAGATGTAGCCATGGAAGACACGGAAAAATCAAACGAGTCTTTAAACAAATCTATAGGCAAATCCTCAAAAGAGTATGATGATCTATCAAAATCAGTAGACGGCACAAGTAAATCACTAAAAACATTAGCTGCTGGGGGTTATTTTGTTGCTGGTTCACTTGGAGTAATGAAACAGGGCTTAAAATATGCTCTTGCTACAATGACTGTATTTACAGGATACACACTATACACAACCAACAAACTTGACGAATTCAGAGGGGCATCAGAAAGATTAGGCACTGAATTGACAGAGGCTAAAGCTTCATTTGATGCGTTTACGACTGTAATGATGAAGCCTGTATATGATGCTTTTATAGCAGGAACAAAAGAGGTCAATAGACTTGTAGGGGAACAAGCACCGAAAGCATTAGAGGCTATGGCAGAGGGCATAAAGACTATGGCTAAAATAGGAATTGACGCTATGGCTTGGTTATTGAAAGCAATAGCAGAAGTTGTGGCAGCTATTATGAAAATTCCATATTGGTTAGATCAAGCACTTGGAGCGGTAGGAACATTTTGGCAGTCGATAAAAGAATCAGCCTATGAAATGGGAGCGGGAACTATATTTGGTCACACGCAAGCTGCAGAGGGTATAGCAGCCGCAAGAGCAGAAATGGCAAAATATAAAGAAGAAACAGCCGCAGCCGCAGCCGCTATAGCAAATATAAATGCAAAGACTGATATATTCAAAGCAGGAGTTGATGGATTATCCACAAAACTAAAAACAGTTGTCGATAAATCAAAACCATTAGACTTTAAAAATACTAAAAAAGACTTTCTAAAGATGGGTGCCGAAGAGGTGAAAATTGCCAAAAAAGTAGCCAAAGACAAAGTAAAAGCTGTTAAAAAGATAGCAGACAAAGGTGCTAAAGAAGCAGCAAAGGCAGCAGCAGATGCACTTAAAGCACAAGTCGCAGAATATAACAATATTTTAGGCGGTTTTGCTTCTTCATTTGATAATATGTTTCACTCTATTTTAGATGGCGATATTGTAGGCGGTTTCAAGTCCATGTTTGATGATATTATGCACACGGCAGCTGAACCATTTATTACTCAACTATCAAATATGATGGCAGACGGGCTTATGAAAATGCTATTAAGTGAAGAGGCTTATACTGCTATGTCTATTGCCCTATCTAC
>JAGHAW010000205.1 GCA_021161305.1 Sulfurimonas sp. | reverse complement strand
TTACAAAAGAATATACAAACTCATCAACAACAAGTGGCAGAGTCTATACAAATGCTTTTGATTATCTTGAAAGTCTATCAAATGCCCAAGGTTCACAAATACATCTCGTAAAAGTTGATAATTCTGCAAATATAGTTCTTTCAAAAAGTGCCAATTTATCAAGATTCAACGAAGCAATTGCAGTAGTAAAAACTCCTTCAAACGGCTACTTTATAGGCGGCTATACACTTGACGGTGAATTGCTCATACTCAAACTTACGGCAGACGGAACTACTATTTTTAACAAAACATTCGGCACTAAAAACTATGACAGAATGAATAATCTCATACTTATGAGTGATGGTGGTGTATTAGCCATCGGTTCATCGATAACTTCACGAGACAGACACGATTCTATCTTTGAAACTGGTCTTGGACTAAATGATATATATCTTGCAAGATTCTCTAAAGATGGTAGAAAGCTTTGGAGTAAAAAGTACGGTACAGGCTATGATGACAGAGGCGTAGATGCAGTCGAAGCACGAGACGGCTCTATTATAGTTGTAAGTTCTACTTCATACAATCAAAATAGAAATATCACTCTAATGAGAATCACTGAGAACGGTGATAAAATCTGGTTGAAACATTACAAACAAGAGCAACTTATAACACCTTATAAAATCATAAAACTAAAGGACAATAACTTCTTGCTATCACTCTCCCAAAAAAGTGATACAAACAAAAACCAAGTAAGAATTATAAAATTTGACTTACAAAGAAATATACTTCTCGACAAAGAGATACACACAACATATTCAAGTGCCTTAAAAGATATAAAAGAGTTTTCAGATGGCAATCTTATCGGCGTTGGTTATGTTAGAGACAATTACGATACAAATGGACTTGTTATGCTTTTAAATAGTGAACTTGACCTTCTTTATCAAAACCATTTTGGGGATGAAAATTTTGATTCATTTAACTCTGCTGTTATACTGCACAACTCACAAGTAGCAGTCGCTGGTGTAAATACAGATGAAAACTCACAAGAATCAAATATGTGGATAGTGAAATTAAATCGGGATGGCTCGATGGCTCAAAAATCTACAAAAGTAACAAACTTTTATGATGAACTGCTTAAACTTTTCAAATCTGAAATTGATGCAAATATCTTAACTATAAAAGAAGATTTAAGTATAGAGTTTATAAAAGAAGTTCTATATTTTAAAGTTGCAAAGTATGAGCTAACAACTAAACAAAAAGAATTTTTAACTAACTTTTCAAACAAACTCATCCCATTTTTAAAAGCAAACAGGGACTATATAGAGACTTTGGAGATTAATGGACACACTTCTAGTGAATGGGGAAGTGCGAATTTTAATAGCAGATATCTAAAAAATGAGAAACTATCTATGAATCGCTCATACTCTACTATCAGCTATATCTTCCAAAAGCAAAATAGACCAACTCAAGTATGGCTGACAAAAGTCCTTAAAGGGAGTGGTTTTAGCTACTCAAAAAAAGCCACACTTAATGATTCTGAAGATAGAGAAAAATCCAGAAGAGTCTCTTTTAAGATTATTCTGAAATAGCTCTAAAATCAGAACCTCTAAAACTAAGACGAACTTTATCCTGTTTTAGTTTTTTATATAGTTTAAATTTAGCCTTAGTAAGTTCTTCATCATCATAAGAAAAAGCCTCTTTTATAGCCTCATCACTCAAACCTGCACTATCCATAGCAAAAAGTTTTAACTCTTTTTTTGTAAGTTTAGCTTTTAAAACTCCATATAAATTTTTATCATCTTCTATAAAATTTATAACTTCCATGCTACAAAAATGACTTAGTCTTTCTCTAAAATTATTTTCACTGTTGTATTGTCTCCAAACAGAATTTTCTAACATTATATTTTCTCCAGTATTTTTGTTAAATCTTTTTCATTTATAATAATATTTGCCTCTTTTTGCAAAATCTCTCTTGCACAAAAGGCAACTCTTGTCCCTGCATGTGCAAACATTGAAAGGTCATTTGCCCCATCTCCACACACCAGAGTTTCCTCCTCTGTTACACCCAAAATCCTTTGAAGTCTAACCAACATATCGCCTTTAGAGAAATTAAACATCATATCTCCACCGACAAGCCCCGTAAGTTTTCCATCTTTATGATGAAGTGCATTTGAAAAGTCTGCGTCGTAACCTAAAATATCTTTGGCATATGTTGTAGCTGTTCTAAAACCACCACTAAAACAGACAACTTTTATACCTCTGCTTTTAAGTTCGGCTATAGTCTCTTTAGCTCCCTTCATATATGGTAAATTTTGGCTAATCTTCTCAACAACTGAATAATCAAGCCCTTTTAAAAGCCCTACTCTCTGCTGAAGTGATTCAAAAAAATCAAGTCTTCCACTCATCGCTTCCTCAGTTATAGAAGCAACCTCATCACCAATACCCAACTCCTCGGCAAAAAAGTCTATCGTTTCACCATCCATTAGGGTAGAATCAAAATCAAAAACAGCTAGTTTTAACATATATTCTCTCTCTTTAAGTTATAATTACGCAATTATACCCATTTAGGATTTTTTTTGTTTGATAAACTAATAGATAAACTACAAAATAATAGATATATTACACTAGAGACTACCCCTGGGCATTCTCCTGCTTTTTCTCCTATTGTAGATAAAATAGAAGAACTTGGACTAGACAAACTTGTGGATGGCTTTTCCACCACAGACAACCCTCTAGCAAAACTAAAATACAACTCTCTATTTGCGGCTAAGATATTGCAAGATAGATTCAACAAACCAGTCATAGCAACAATGAGCATGAGAGATAGAAATAAAATAGCCCTGCAATCTGACCTGCTTGGTGCAAATGAAATAGATATACGAGCTATCTTGGCACTTACAGGTGACCCAGCAACCATCTCTGACCAACCACATGCCAAAGGCGTATTTGAATCAGACAGTTCTATGCTTCTTGATATCATTTCATGTTTTAACAGTGGAATCAGTTATGCAGGAAAACCTTTTACACTTAAACCAAAAGAGATATACCCTTTTGCAGTTGTAAATGCATATGCTAAAAATCCAAGAACACTTCAAAAAAAGATGCAAAAAAAGATTAAACATGGAGCAAAAGGAATCATAACACAACCTGTTTATGATTTAGAGAGTGCAAAAAAACTACTTGAGCTTAAAGAGATTGCGAATAAAGAGTGTTGCAGTGAGAGTAAAAGTGCTGAACTTATTTTAGGGATTTTTCCTATAACAAAACTTCGTACTGCTCAATTTCTATCGGCTCATGTACCAGGTATAAATGTTCCAAACTCTTGGATAGAGGCTCTTAGAATTGCAGCTGAAAAAGGTGTTGAAGAAGAGTATAAAGTAGGATTTGAACTTAGTAAAAACCTATTTGATAAACTTAAAGAGTTTCATCCAAAACTTCACCTAATGACAGCAAACCAATTTCAAATAGCAAAAGATATTTTAAAATAAAAAAATAAATAGGAAAAATTATGATAGATTTAAAACTACTACAGAAAGATTTTAATGGTGTTAGTGCCAAACTTCTTCGCAAGGGCGTTGATTTAACATTACTTGAAGAGTTAAAGAAAAAAAATAAAGAGTTAAAAGTTGCAAAGTCTAGTTTTGAAACACTTCAAGCCCTTCAAAATAGCATGAGTAAAGAGTTTGGAGTTTATAAAAGAGAAGGTAGAGATATTAGTGAACTTAAAGCTAAAGTTGATGCAAATAAAATTGTAATAACTGAAGCACTAGATATTCAAAGAATAAAACAAGAAGAACTTGAAAATATTGCGATGGCTGTTCCAAATATACCGGATGACAGCGTACCTGATGGAGAAGGTGAAGAGGATAATGTGGAGATTAAAAAAGTTCTTACCCCTCCAACATTTAACTTTACTCCAAAAGAACATTGGGAACTGGCTGAACAAAATGGCTGGATAGATTTCGAGAGAGGCGTAAAACTCTCAGGTAGCCGTTTTAGCGTATCTTACGATATGGGTGCAAAACTTGAGAGAGCACTTATAAACTTTATGCTTAATTTTAATGGCAAAAGAGGTTATCATGAAGTAAGTGTACCTCATATGGTAAATAGAACTGCTTTAGAAGGAACAGGGCAACTTCCGAAATTTGAAAATGACTTGTATAAAATAGAAGGTCAAGAGATGTTCTTAATCCCAACAGCAGAAGTTCCTCTGACAAATCTCTTTCAAGATGAAATTATACCTTACGATTCTCTTCCTATTAAAATGACAGGCTATACCTCATGTTATAGAAAAGAAGCAGGTGCAGCAGGACGAGATACAAGAGGAATGATAAGACAACATCAATTTCACAAAGTTGAGTTAGTTTGTATAACAAAATCAGAAACCAGTGATACTATCTTCAATGAGATGGTTGAGTGTGCTTCAGATATATTAACAGCACTTGAACTTCCTCATAGAATCGTACAACTATGTACAGGAGATTTAGGATTCGGAGCTGCCAAAACGGTAGATATTGAAGTTTGGCTCCCGGGGCAAAACCAATACCGTGAAATCTCTTCTATCTCAAATACAAGAGATTTCCAAGCAAGAAGAGCAAAAATTCGTTATAAAGATGGCAAGAAAAATAGCTTTGTAAACACACTAAATGGCTCATCTTTAGCAGTTGGTCGTACACTTGTTGCTATTATGGAAAACTTTCAGCATGAAGATGGAAGCATTGATATTCCTAAAGTATTGAAGCCATATTTAGGGATGTAATATAGAGAGTTTTTAGAGGATTTTAGGTAGTTATTTATAAAGCAACTGCCTATTAAAAGCCATTATTTATAGGGTTTATAAGTGGAATTATATATAACTAACTTGATTTCTTCCGTTTTGTTTTGATATATATAGGGCTTCATCTGTTTTTTTGTATATTTCGTCTATTGTTGAGGTGTCATTTTCTCTTATAATGTATAATCCACTTGAAATTGTCACAAATTTTGAAGCACTGTTACCTGTATGCCCTATTTTTAGGTTTTCTATATTTTCTCTTGCTTTATTTGCCATCAACAAAGCTTCATCAGCATCTTTAGTATGATATATTAAACCAAACTCTTCGCCACCTAATCTAAAAATATAATCGTTAGGACGCTTTATTGTATTATGTAATGATTGAGCTACAAGTTTTAATGCAGTATCTCCATCTTGATGTCCATAGGTATCATTATATTGTTTAAAATAGTCTATATCTATAAGTACAAATGCCAATAAGCTTTTTTCCCTTTTACAAAGTGCTATTTGCTGAGGGAAAATATTATCAAAATGTCTTCTATTGTATAAAGTAGTTAGTCCATCAGTAATAGCGATTTCTTCAATTTTTTTCTTATCTGTTATATCATGTCTAATTGCTATATAACTAAACATATTACCATTTTCATCAAATTCAGGTGAAATATCTACTTCAACCCAATAATAACTGCCGTCTTTTTTTCTATTTTTAACTTCACCATTCCAGACTTTACCATTTTCAATAGTCTCCCACATATCTTTAAATGAACTTTTTGGCATATCCGGATGCCTAATAATATTATGTGATTTACCAAGTAATTCATCTCTAGTATATTGTGATATTTCACAAAATGCATCACTGACTTCTGTAACAACACCTTTTAAATCTGTTTTTGAATAAATTATATATTTAC
>JAGHAW010000179.1 GCA_021161305.1 Sulfurimonas sp. | reverse complement strand
CGCTTAAGTGCGGTACTAAAGGGCGTAGCTGGGCTTAGCTTTGGTGAGTTTCAAGAAAACCAAATCGACTTGTTTGGCGATGCCTACGAGTTTTTGATCTCTAACTATGCTGCCAATGCAGGTAAATCAGGAGGAGAGTTTTTTACCCCAACGAGTGTTTCTAAACTTATTGCAGAACTTGCCATGCACAAGCAAGATAAAGTAAATAAAATATATGATCCAGCTTGTGGTTCAGGCTCGTTACTATTGCAAGCAAGAAAGCACTTCAACGAACATATCATAGAAGATGGTTTTTGGGGGCAAGAGATAAACCATACCACCTATAACCTTGCTCGTATGAATATGTTTTTGCACAATATCAACTATGACAAGTTCAACATAGTGCTTGGTAACACACTTATAAATCCACAGTTTGGCGATAACAAACCTTTTGATGCCATAGTATCCAATCCTCCTTATTCTATAAAGTGGAAAGGTAGTGATGACCCAACGCTCATCAACGATGACCGTTTTGCTCCCGCAGGTGTGTTAGCACCTAAATCTAAAGCCGACTTTGCCTTTGTGCTACATTCGTTGAGTTATTTATCTAGTAAAGGGCGTGCGGCTATTGTCTGCTTTCCTGGTATCTTCTATCGTGGCGGAGCAGAACAAAAAATCCGTAAATACCTGATAGATAATAACTATGTGGAAACTATTATATCTTTGGCACCCAACCTCTTTTATGGTACGTCTATTGCTGTTAATATCTTGGTACTTTCTAAACATAAAACTGACAATAAAACGCAGTTCATAGATGCGAGTAAATTGTTTAAACAGCAAACCAATACCAATGAACTTACTAAGACACATATAGAAGAGATTATAAAGACTTTTGATACAAAAGAAGATGTTGAATATTTTACCAAATCAATAGATAATAACAAGATAGCTGACAATGACTATAATCTTTCGGTAAGCTCTTATGTAGAAGCTAAAGACACCCGTGAAGTGATTGATATTGCTAAGCTTAATGCTGAGATAAAAACTACGGTAGAGAAGATTGATAAGTTGCGCACTGAGATAGATGCTATTGTTGCGGAGATTGAGGCGTGAATGATGTGAATACAATGGTAAAACTACTTAATAGGGTTGATGTTGAGTGGAAAGAATTAGGGAAGATATCCGAAAATCTTGATTCTATGAGGAAGCCAATAGCAAGTGGTTTAAGAGAGGCTGGTGAAATTCCATATTACGGAGCTTCTGGAGTTGTTGATTATGTAAAAGAGTACATCTTTAATGGTGATTTTTTGCTTGTATCAGAAGATGGAGCAAATCTGATTGCTAGAAACACACCAATAGCATTTAGCATTAGTGGAAAAAACTGGGTAAATAATCATGCTCATGTATTAAACTTTAATACTTATGTTGAACGCAGGTTTGTTGAGTTTTTTTTAAATAGTATTGACTTAACTCCTTACATCTCGGGAGCAGCTCAACCAAAATTAAATCAAAGAAATTTAAACAGTATTAAAATTCCCATTCCACACCCAGAGAACTCAGAAAAATCACTTAAAATCCAAGCGGAAATTGTCCATATACTGGACAATTTCACCGAGCTTACAGCAGAGCTTACAGTAGAGCTTATAGCACGTAAAAAGCAATACAGCTACTACCGTGACCAACTGTTGACCTTTGAAGAGTGTGAAGTTGAATGGAAGACTTTGGGGGAAGTGGCAGAAAAAATTTATTCTGGTGGGACACCTAAAACAGGGGTAGCAGAATATTGGGGAAATGGTACAATTCCTTGGATGGCTTCGGGAGAAGTAAATTTAAAAACTGTATACAAGACAAAGAAATATATTAGTGAAGCTGGTTTAAAAAATTCAAGTGCTAAATTTGTTCCTAAAAATTCAGTTGTAATTGCATTGGCAGGGCAAGGTAAAACTCGTGGAAAAGTCGCAAGAACAAGAATTGATTTAACAACTAATCAGTCACTTGCATCGATTACATTTAATGATAGTAATATCAATTCTGACTATGTTTTTCACTTTTTAAAAACTCAATATGAAAATTTACGCCAAATATCATCAGGAGGGGGAACTCGTGGTGGTCTAAATTTAAAAATGATTTCAAACTATAAACTACCTATTCCATCTCTTGCAGAACAAGAGCGTATCGTTACTATTCTAAATAAATTTGACACACTGACAAACTCCATTTCTGAGGGCTTACCTCGTGAAATTGAGCTACGCCAAAAACAATACGAATATTATCGTGATCTGCTCTTGAACTTTCCAAAAACACAAAAGGCAACACCAGATGCTTGAATATACTAAACCCATCGCAGAGTCAAACAATTTCATAGTGCTTGACAAATACACTAAAGAGTGGGCGGTCAACGAATCATATCAGAGCGAGGATAGTCTGGAACGTGAGTTCATAACCGATCTCAAGAATCAAGGTTATGAATATCTCCCAAAACTTAACACCCCCGAAAAAATGCTTGCCAATGTGCGTGTACAATTGCAAGAGCTAAACAGTGTGCAGTTTTTAGATGATGAGTGGCAACGGTTTGTTGAGGAGTATTTAGATAAGCCTAGCGATAACAGCATCGATAAAACACGTAAAATTCACGATGACTATATCTATGATTTTGTTTTTGATGATGGGCATATTCAAAATATTTACTTAATGGACAAGACAAACATCACACGTAATAAACTACAAGTCATTAAACAGTTTGAACAGACAGGTTCACAGGCAAATCGCTATGATGTGACCATCTTGGTCAATGGTTTGCCATTAGTGCAAATAGAGCTAAAAAAACGTGGTGTTGCCATTCGTGAAGCCTTTAACCAGATACACCGTTATAGTAAAGAGAGTTTTAATACAGATAAATCACTCTATAAATATTTGCAGCTCTTTGTCATCTCAAACGGTACCGATAGCCGATATTTCGCCAATACCACTAAGCGTGATAAAAATAGTTTTGACTTTACTATGAATTGGGCGAAGTCCGATAATACCTTGATAAAAGATTTAAAAGATTTTACGGCTACATTTTTTGATAAAAACACCTTGTTGAATGTGTTATTGCATTATTCGGTCTTTGACGTAAGTGATACCTTGTTGGTGATGCGTCCTTATCAGATAGCAGCAACTGAGCGTATCTTGTGGAAAATCAATAGTGCATATGAAGCAAAAGACTGGAGTAAGCTTGAGAGTGGTGGGTATATCTGGCATACCACAGGTTCAGGTAAGACCTTAACCAGTTTTAAAGCAGCTCGTTTGGCTACGGAGCTTGATTTTGTTGAAAAAGTATTTTTTGTGGTAGATCGTAAGGATTTGGATTATCAAACCATGAAAGAGTATCAACGCTTTTCTCCCGATAGTGTCAATGGCTCAGAGAGTACGGCAGGGCTGAAGCGTAATATCGATAAAGATGATAACAAGATTATAGTTACCACCATTCAAAAGCTGAACAACTTAATGAAAAGTGAAGATAACTTACCAATCTACTCTAAGCAAGTGGTATTTATTTTTGATGAGGCACACCGTAGCCAATTTGGTGAAGCACAAAAAAACCTGAAGAAAAAATTTAAAAAGTACTACCAATTTGGCTTTACTGGTACGCCTATTTTTCCTAAAAATGCTCTAAGTGCAGAAACTACTGCCAGTGTATTTGGTCGTGAGTTGCACTCTTATGTGATAACCGATGCCATTCGTGATGAAAAAGTATTAAAGTTTAAAGTAGATTACAACGATGTACGTCCACAGTTTAAGGCATTTGAAACAGAACAGGACGAAAAAAAACTAACAGCAGCAGAAAATAAACAAGCATTATTACACCCTGAGCGTATTGGTGAAATTTCGCAGTATATTTTGAATAACTTCAAGCAAAAAACACATCGCCTACAAGCAAGTGGAAAAGGTTTTAATGCTATGTTTGCTGTGAGTAGTGTGGATGCTGCCAAGCTGTACTATGAATCGATTAGAAACTTACAAAAAGAGAGCGAGAAACCACTGAAGATTGCTACTATCTTTTCATTT
>JAGHAW010000180.1 GCA_021161305.1 Sulfurimonas sp. | reverse complement strand
CTTATAAGAATGTTTTATTGCCACGATAAATTAAAACTAACCAAAATTTAAATCTGAAAATAAAAAATAAAACAAATAGTAAATAAGGGTCAGGAACCAAATTCCAAATTATGCTACAATAACATCAAAATAAATTAGGATAGAAGATGGCAAGACGACCGAGAATAGATTTTGCAGGTTACCACCATATCGTTAACAGAGGTGTGAGCGGAACTGATATTTTTTTAACTCCGAAAGACAAGGAAATGTTTTTAGCAATCTTGTGTAAAGCGTGTAAGCTTTATGATATTATTGTTCATGACTACTGTTTGATGGACAATCACTATCATATTTTAGTAGAAAATTCCAAAGAAAACCTATCTTTATTTATGCGACAAATCAATGCAAATTACGCCATATATTTCAACAAAAAATATAAACGAAGTGGTCATTTATGGCAAGGACGATTCAAATCATGGTTCATACTCCAAGATACATATCTTTACCAAACCATCAGATATATAGAATATAATCCTATAAAAGCAAAAATAACCTCTGAAATAGGTGAGTATCCATACACATTAGGTGGCACTCTGCTCAGCAAAATGGAAGTTATACCATGTGCTAAAAACTCTTTAATGGGCGAACAATACAGCATAAAAGAGCTGGCTGAATTTTTAAACAAGCCTCTAAGTGAAGATGAAGCTAAAGCCCTAGAAGAAGAAAAAAAGAAAAAATTTAATAAAAGTGACGATAGTGTTAAACAAGAATGGAATAAAAAAGTTGAAGAATATTTTTCAACTGACATGAATAAAGTTGAACGAAATATTGCAATGAGAGAAGCTTTTTTGGATGGACATTCTCAAACTGTTATTGCCAAACATCTTGGTGTAACTTCTGCTTTAGTTTCTTATAATATTAAAAATTTGAAATTTGACACCTGACCCTAAGGGGGAGATATGACAATATTTGATTCAATTATTCTAGGCATTATTGAAGGCTTTACCGAGTTTTTACCCATTTCATCTACAGGGCATCTCATTGTCGCTAGTGAATTTTTGGGAATTGACCAAAACAGCGTAACAAAAGCCTATGAGGTTATCATACAATTTGCTGCTATTTTAGCTGTTGTATTTAACTACAAAGATAAATTTACAATTAAAAAAATAGATTTATGGACTAAAGTTTTTCTGGCTTTTATCCCCATTGGTGCCGTTGGATTTATTTTTTCAGATCAAATCAAAGAGCTTTTCAGTATTCAGATTGTAGCGATTATGTTTATAGTTGGCGGTGTTATATTTTTATTAGTTGAGAAATTTTTTATACCTAATGAAACAGATTTAATCGATGATGTTGAAGAAATTACTATAAAACAGTCTCTAGTTATAGGTTTTGCCCAAATTTTTGCTCTCATTCCGGGAACAAGTAGAGCTGGTTCCACCATTATTGGAGCTTTACTGGTCGGACTAAGCAGAAAAGCAAGTGCAGAGTTTAGTTTTTTACTTGCTTTCCCTGTTATGAGTGCCGTTACTGCTTATGACCTACTAAAACACTATCATGAGTTTAACAGCGAGAATCTTCTTACTTTGGCGGTTGGTTTTGTTATCTCATTTTTTGTAGCATACTTGACAATCAAGCTATTTTTAGCCTTTTTAGAGAGGTTCACATTTGTTGCTTTTGGTGTTTATAGGATTATTTTTGGAGTTATCCTCTTAATAGTATTTTAATAATTAAATTTCTTTTGTAACGATTCCAATGTTGGATAAATCTGTTTATCCATCATAATGTCTAAAGAAGAGATTAATAAAATTAAAGGAAAAGATTTTATGGATAGATGTGATTTAAAGTAAAATTTTGGGGTCTAAATCATTTCTTTTTTTATAGCTTAAAAGGTAATCAGCACCCAAATCCTTTAAAAACTAAATTCCATCTATTCATTATTAGTTGTTCCTATATAGATTTTGCACCATTTAGGTATAAAATATTTAGAATAATATTTCTGATTATTGCCATTAAAAATGGATTTAAGTAGGTATTGCGGTCATCTTCTAAAAGAGCATTATCTTTATATTGATGCATCGTTTCAACTTTCCAATGGTGACCGGATACTCCAACATATGCAATCTAGCTAATACTGAAAGGTATAAAATGTGTTTTAGTTTATGTCTTTTACCTTGAGGTTTACGACAGTCAGTAATCTTTGAAAACAATCTTAAAAGTTGATTTGACTCTGTTTGTTTCTCATACCTTTTTTTTGGAAAGCTTTTTTGCTAATTTCTCTCTTGTTCTTGTTGCCATTTTTAATCACTTTAGTTTTTCTAAACTTAAGCAATTATCGTTTTTCTTTTAAATACTTGTTTTTTTAGGATTGGGGTGAGCTCTTTTATTATCTCATCTCTTTTTTTAACATGCCTTTAACTCTGGACTTGTTATCATAATAGGAATGTGTATTTTAAAAGGTTGCTAAAGATGGGGTTGGATTTTTCTTCAGATTTAGAGATATTGCAAAAGGATATTGAACAATGTCATCTTTGTGAGATTTCAAAAAGTAGACAGCATGTTGTTTTTGGGGCAGGTTCAAGTGACGCCAGATTGATGATTATTGCTGAAGCACCTGGAGCTAAAGAGGATGAGCAGGGGATTCCTTTTATCGGAAGAAGTGGTGAGCTTTTAACCAAGATGATAGAGAATGTCATAGAGATTAAGCGTTCAAGTGTCTATATTACCAATGTGATTAAGTGCAGACCTCCAAATAACAGAAATCCAAATAGTGATGAGATGATAAATTGCAGACCTTTTTTACATAAGCAGATTGAGATAATAAAACCTGAAATCATTCTCTCTCTCGGTGCTGTAAGTTTTCACTATATGAGTGGTTTGACCATGGGTATTTCAAAGGCACGGGGTAGAATCTTTGATTTGGATGGTATAAAACTAATTCCCTCTTTTCATCCTAGTTATCTTCTGCGTAATCCATCAGCCAAAAAAGAAGCCTACAAAGATATGCTTCTAATCAAAGCACTTTTGGCACAATAGATGAAACTGACATTTTTAGGAACGAGCGCAGGAAAACCTACAAAAGAGAGAAATGTATCGGCACTTGCATTAGAATTTGACCAAGATAACAAGTGGTATCTTTTTGATTGTGGGGAGGCAACGCAACATCAGATTTTGCATACCAGACTCTCTGTCGGAAAACTTGACACTATTTTTATTACCCACTTGCATGGGGATCACTATTATGGACTTTTAGGGTTGTTGAACTCTAAAAAGCTTGATGCTGCCTTGAATCCTTTGAAAATATATGCTCCAAAAGGGATAAAAAAGTTTTTAGAGTGTGTTATGGATATTTCAGAGGAGCATTTAGGGTATGAGTTGAACATTATTGAGTTTGAATCTGGGGAGAGATTTATTTTTGATAAATTTTCAGTGGAGATTCTGCCTCTGTTACACTCTGTGGAAAGTTTTGCTTTTTATATCAAAGAGAATGATATAAACAATAAGCTTGATGTAGAAAAGCTCAAAGCATTGGGCTTAGAACCCTCACCACTTTACGGTAAGCTTAAAAGTGGAAAAAGTATAATTTTTGAGGGTAAAGAACTGAAGTCAAAAACATTTATGCTTGAGCCAATTATCGGAAGAAGAGTGATTATCGCAGGTGATAACAGTACTCCTGATATTTTGGGTGACTATTTGATAAATCTGGATTTGCTTGTGCATGAGACCACTTATACACAAGAGGTATATGATAACCTAAGTAAAAAGTTTCTGCATACGACAGCAAAAAATCTTGGTATAGTGTCTCAAAAACAGAAAGTTAAAAATCTTATTGCTACCCATATCAGCCCTCGATACAGTAAAAACAGCATGCTATCTGCAGAGACAATTCAGAGTGAGATAGAGTATTATTACAAAGGTAATATTTTTGTTGCTAATGATTTTGATGTTTACTCTTTGGATAGAAATGGTGTGCTTGAAAAAGATTAAGGGCATTTCTAAAAACCCTTCTGAACAATTTTACCTCTCTTTTGAGCTTTTTTAGGATTCGTTTGCTCTATTTTTGAAGCTATATATTCTAAACTCTCTTCATAGTTTGTTTATTCATTCTTTGCCCGCTTTATATATCATCTCGAGAGTGTTTAGCAGTGGAAGATAGAGCATCTCCACTTCACTAATATCAATATGACCCTGATTCGGAAAGAAGAAGTGAGTGTTACGATTGCGACGAGTTTGAATGATAATGTAAAACATCTGAGAGATTAGTTTTACTTTATCGGAATCAATCATAAGCTTATCAAAGAGTTGCTTCTCTGCACTTTTTAGTGCGGTGATGGCTGTGCCGGTATTGATTTGTGCTACATAATCAATCTCTAACTTTTTAAGTGTTTTGTGTAACCAACTGTTATTTAGTGCAGTGACTTTTTCCCCATATTTTCCATGGGCTCTTCTTTTGAAAAAGGGGATATGATGTTTTAGCATAGTGGCTTTGAGTAGAATCTCTGCTGAAAGTGAGATATTACGCCAAAAATCAACAGTTTCAAAAGAGGTGTGATTGGAAACATTTGAAATTTTATAGGCACCGTTACTGTAAACAACTACCCCTCCAAATGTGGCTAAATGTATAGCATAGAGGTGGTTTTCTTTGGCTATATTGCTAATATCAACATTCATCTCACTTCCTTCCTGTTCTATTGCTTAATAATAGCAATTAGGGTTTTAATTTATCCTTATTGAGAACAAAAGTAAAACCGTAATTTGGATATAATTTTGAAAATTTTTTATTTAGGAAGCAGACCAATGTCAAAAATAACAATTACAGATCAAGAAGCACTCGACTATCATGAGTTTCCACAAGCAGGAAAGATTTCGGTTGAAACTACAAAACCAGTTGCTACTCAAAAAGATTTGAGTTTAGCTTATACACCGGGTGTTGCAGTACCGTGCCTAGCTATAGAGAAAAATCCTGAAGATGTTTATCGTTATACTGCAAAGAGTAACTTAGTTGCTGTTATCTCAAACGGTACAGCAGTTTTGGGTCTTGGAAATATCGGTGCATTGGCTTCTAAACCTGTTATGGAAGGTAAGGGAGTTTTGTTTAAAACTTTTTCCGGACTTGATAGTTTTGATATAGAAGTAGATTCTGAAAGTGTAGATAGATTCTGTTCAGTTGTGACTGCTATTGCTCCTACTTTTGGTGGAATTAATTTAGAAGATATTAAAGCTCCAGAGTGTTTTGAGATAGAGAGACGACTTGTTGAAGAGCTTGATATTCCTGTTATGCATGACGACCAGCATGGTACTGCTGTTATCTCTTCGGCTGCAATTATAAATGCGTGTAAAATTACAAATAAAAAACTTGACACTTTAAAGGTTGTTGTTGTCGGTGCCGGTGCCGCAGCTATATCTTGCTCGAGACTATATAAATATCTTGGTATTAAAAATATCTATATGCTTGATTCAAAAGGTGTTATACATAATGGAAGGGATGACCTTAATAAGTATAAAAAAGAGTTTTCTGCAGATAAAGAGATGACACATGCTGAAGTATTTAAAGGGGCGGATGTTGTTCTTGGACTCTCAAAACCAGATTCATTTTGTATTGAAGATATTAAACTTATGGCAGATGAGCCGATTATTTTTACTCTTGCAAATCCGATTCCGGAAATTGATCCACAAGATGTTAAAAAAGCAAGACCTGATGCTATTATAGCAACCGGTAGAAGCGACTTTGCAAATCAGGTAAATAATGTTTTAGGTTTTCCGTTTATTTTTAGAGGGGCATTAGATGTTCGTGCTAAAAAAATAAATATAGAGATGAAAATTGCAGCTGCAAATGCTTTGGCACAACTTGCTCAAGAGGAAGTTCCAGACTATATAAATGAGATTTATGGAGAAAAATTTACTTATGGCAAAGGCTATATAATTCCATCACCATTTGACAAGAGGCTTGTCGTTGAGATTTCAAGTGCAGTAGCTCAAGCGGCTGTTGATAGTGGCTCATCAACTATGAAAAACTTTGATATAGAAGTTTACAAAAAAGAGTTAGCTAAGAGAGTTAAATAGTTTTAGACCTTTTTTAGCTTTTGTATCTAAGTTGTAGGAGATATATTCCAGATAGTTGAGTATATCTTTTGCATCAACTTTAGTTCTTTTAGAAGCCTCTTTTAAAATGTACTGAGGGATTCTGATTCTGCGTTTTAAAAACTCTTTTTGAATTCTTTTATAAAGCTTTTTATCTTTATGGTAGCAAAGCAGGGCAAAAACAAATGGTAAATTATACTTTTCATTCCATATTTTCGCCAAATCAATATAAGGCTTTTTTTCTAAATAGTATCTCAGTGCTTTATCCCCTATAAGAACTTCACCTTGAACATCTAAAACCTGTGCTAAAACATTTGAAGTTGCCGATTCTTTGTCTTTTAGATCTTCGTTATTTGGAATCACTAAAACACTCAAAACTTCTTTTTTTGCGATGATGCCTAAATCTACATAGTTGTGATTTTTAGCACGAACACTAGAGATAAAAGCTGCATCAACTTTACGAGATAAGAATTTGTTATTTATATTAGCAGGTACACCTCTATTGTAGTGCATACTCATGCTCTCTTGGCTACTTCTTGTAAAGCGTTTCATAAATACATGAAAAGGTAAAAGATTAAGATATTCTATTTTTCCAAAAATCATGTGGAATTATACACGGCTTAACTTATCTTTGATATAATCGCCCAAATAAATATAGTTTGAGGAGTTTTCTTCTATGGTAAGAGTAGAATTTTTAGGTCCAATACAAAAAGAACCATTAGAGTTAGATATAACAAATTTAAGTCAGTTAGCTGATGTTTTACAACAAGATGAAACTATGACAGAGTGGTTACAAAACTCTGCAGTTGCTATAAATGACACACTTACAAGTTCACTGAATGTAGAGTTAAAAGATGGAGATAAAGTCTCTCTTCTTCCACCAGTTTGTGGAGGTTGACAAGTGCTTTACCTATATGATGGTGGACTTAAAGTAGCCGATATTTTAAAAGAGTGGTATGAACAAGAGTTAGAAAACAACTACGGGGCATATATACCTTTTGTGGGAACGGTCAGAAGTGAAGATGGTATTGATGGTCTTAGTTTTGATATATATGAACCGATTTTAGAGAGTTGGTTTGATTCTTGGCAGGAAAAAGCAAAAGCTAAAGGGGCGATTCTAAAAATGGCTCATGCTCGTGGTGATGTTATGCTTCATGAATCTTCATATGTTTCAGCAGTTTTTTCACCAAAAAGAAGAGTGGCATTAGAGTTTATAGATGAGTTTGTAGAGGCTTTTAAAGCTTCTGCACCCATTTGGAAATATGATCTGAAAGATGGAAAAAGAATTTATGCAAAAGATCGTTCAACTGCCATAGAGGGTAGTGGAATCTTAGGAGAAAAAAGATGAGTTTTTTAGCTTACGAAACAAGCCAAAATATGTTGGATCTGCTTCAAGTAAACAGTTCAAGAAGTGAAAATATTGCACTTAGCTGTTCACTTGGAAGAGTTTTAGCAGAGGATATAGTTGCAAAATTTAATGATCCTCAATTTCCAACAGCGTCAATGGACGGTTATGCAGTTTTACACTCTGATTTAGATAGTGAGAGTATAACTATCTTGGGAGATAATCCAGCCGGAAGTGATGAGAGACGAGTTATAAGCAATGGTGAGTGTATCAAAACTTTTACAGGTTCTAAGATGCCAGAGGGGGCAGATACTCTGATTCAGATAGAGAATGTCACTGTTAATGAGGGTAAAATTTCTATTGATGAGAAAGTTCCTTTTGGTTTTTCTGTTCGACCAATAGGTGAGGGTTACAGTGCAGGGGATATTTTAATCAAAAAAGGTACAAAAATAGGCTTTGCTCAGATTGGTGTTATGGCAGGGCTTAACAAGGTAATGGTAAAAGTTGCTCTTCGTCCTCGTGTAGCTATTATAGCAACAGGAAGTGAAATCTTGGACTTGGGTGTGCCAAGCACTAATCCTGCTCAAATCAGAAGTACAAATAACTATACACTAGCAGCCCTTTTTGAACAAGCCGGAGCAGAAGTGATTCAGCTTGGAACAGTTGGAGACGATAGAGATACCATCATGCAGACTTTTGAAAATGCACTTGCATCTGCCGATATCTTGGTAAGTACAGGTGGCGTAAGTGTAGGTGACTATGACTTTGTAAAAGATATAGTTCCAAGACTTGGTGCTGAGGTTGTTTATAAAGGGGTAGCCATTAAACCAGGGCGTCATATTATGGTAGCCGAGAGAGAGAGTAAATTTATATTGGCACTTCCAGGTTTTGCCTACTCTTCAACTGTAACATCTATCCTTTATGGATTACCACTTGTAGCAAAAATGTTAGGTAGAGATAAACCATATAAAACTGTAGCTGCAAAACTAAGTGAAGAGTTTAAAAAGAGAAGCAGATTTACAGAGTTTACGGCATGTAATGTAATTGTAGAAGATGGCGAATACTTTGTAAACTTTGAAGGTAAAAAAGTAGGAAGTTCAGCCATACTTACAAATATGCTAGATGGCAGTGCTTTAATGGTTACCGGAGAAGATGATGGTAATCTCTCTGAGGGTACTTTTGTGAATGTAATTTTATTGGATAGTTTTTAAGATTTTAAAAAAGTGTCGGCTCAAGTGCCTTTAGTTTATAGCTTCGTCTGTGAATAGCACAGTAGCCGTATTTTTTAATCATCTCTATATGTAGTTTAGTTCCATACCCTTTATGTTTTTCAAACTCATATTCGGGATACTTTTTAGCTTCTTCTTTTATATCTCTATCGTGAGTAACTTTTGCAAGTATGGAAGCAGCACTAACCTCTGCAACTTTTCCGTCAGCTTTTACCATAGTCTCTAAACCTTTAACTCCAAAAGTAGTATTACCGTCAAAAAGATAATTCTCACATTCTAAGTTTTTCATTATCTCCCTAAGTCCAGATGCTAAGCATTTAGAGATACCATCATCATCTATCTGCTTAGGAGAAAATTTTACTATATGATAAGCAGAGTTTAAAATGATAAGTTCAAAAAGAGTTTCCCGTTTTTTCTCACTTAACTTTTTAGAATCATTGAGATTCTCAACTTTAGAGTGCAAAATGCACCCAACCATAACTAAGTCCCCAGCAATAGGTCCACGACCTGCTTCATCAATTCCACATAACATCTTATTCAACCCCAAAAGTCAAGACAACTTTTTCTAAATTTTAATTCCATTGTCACTATGTTACCTTATGCCACATTTTTATCTAATAT
>JAGHAW010000286.1 GCA_021161305.1 Sulfurimonas sp. | reverse complement strand
GACTTTAGCATTCCCAGTGAGTGTTGCTGGTAAAGAGATGAGCGTAGTAGTTCAATCTTATGAATCACAAGCAGTTACAGGTAATCTTTTACATGTTGATTTAATGGTAGCACAACCAGGTGTTGTAGCTCATTATCATGTTCCAGTTGTAGCTCACGGTGAAGCACTTGGTGTTAAAAATAAAGGTCTTGTTCATATTGCAAAAACTCGCCTAAGAGTTAAAGCTGCTATTGAAAATGTTCCAAACTCAATCAATATTGATGTAACTCCAATGGATGTTTGTGATTCAAGATTGGTTCGTGATTTAGAAAAAATCGAGAATGTTACATTTACTGATTCAGATCGTGTATCTGTACTAAGTATCATTAAAGCTAAATAATTATGCTTATAGTCGGACTGGGTAATCCTGGTTCGCTCTATGAAAAAACTCGCCATAACATTGGTTTTATGGTTATTCAAGAACTTGTTTCAAGGTTTAGTGCTACTAAACTCTCTTCCTCATCTTTTGAAGGTGAACTTTTTAAATTTCAAAATCATTTTTTATTGAAACCACTTACTTATATGAATTTATCTGGCAACTCTATTGCCTCAGTTAAAAAATTTTATAAAATAGATGAAGTTGTTATAATACATGATGATTTAGATCTGCCTTTTGGAAGTGTGCGTTTTAAGCATGGTGGTGGTCATGGTGGACATAATGGACTTAAATCTGCAGATCAAAAGATTTCAAAAGAGTATGCCAGAGTTCGTATGGGGATAGGAAAACCAGAGTATAAAGGAGAAATTGCTTCTTTTGTTTTAAGTGATTTTAATCAAGAAGAGTCAGCTCATCTTGGCATGTGGATATCGCATACTTGCGATGCTTTGGAGTTTTTATTGCAAAATTCACTAGAAGATACAAGTTCTAAATATACAATTAAAAAATTTCAGCTAAAATAACACCATAATTATGAAATAATTTTCTCGCCGATAGGCGTAGCTTTAGTGATTGAATATAACTTGGACTTCTAACACTAAATGGCGATACTACCGTCGCTAAAGCGTAAGTGTGGTGTGTTCAAGTTATATGAGAAGGGATGATTTGTTAGCTTTTAAATATATATCGTTTCATTATATAAAGTATTTTCTTATTATTCTAATTGCATTAGTTTTGTTTTTAGTTGGTTTTGACTATATGGAAAATGCAGGTAAACTTTCAGATTCTGCCAATCTGCTTCTTATATATTTAGTTTATAAATCTTTTTTCGCTATTGATATGCTTCTTCCACTCTCTCTGGTTTTTGCAATGATTTCAACAAAAATATTTTTAATTCGCTCTAATGCTCTTGTCTCTTTTTTCTCTTTAGGGTATTCCAGAGTAGACATTCTTAAACCTTTTGTTGTTGTCTCAACAGTTATTATAGTTATATTTATATCTCTTCATTCTCTACCAAGCTTTTCACGAGCAGATGAATTTTCAAATAATATTCGTAAAAATGCCGAGTATTTAAGTCCTACACGAGACCTATTTTTTGTATATGAAGATAAGTATGTATATTTTTCAAAAATGCTGCCCTTACAGGAAAAAGCAGAAGGTATAAGAGTTTTTCAAATTAGAGACAGATCCTTAAAAGAGGTTTTATTGGCAAAAGAAGCTACATATCGAAATGATTATTGGCATCTAAAAGAGGTAGATATTATTACTAAACCTGATACTATTGACTTTGAATCTTTTGGTATAAAAGTAACTGCCAAAAAAGATTTGAAAATCTTAAAAGGTTTTCGTCCTAAAATGCTTGATCAGGTCTATGAGGGAAAAGTTAATTTTACTATTATGGATGCTTTAGATGCTATTACTCTGCTCGATAAACAGGGTATAAATACAAGTAGTATAAAAGGTGCTTTGTATAAGATATTTATCTATCCATTTTTTGTGCCTTGTCTGGTTGTGATAATTTTCTTTTTTGTACCAGTGAGTGCCAGATTTCTAAATGTTTCGTTATTCAGTTTTGGTGCTATTTTAGCTACACTTTTGGTCTGGGGTGTACTTTTTATGTTTATAGAACTTTCAAATAATAAAACAATTTCTGCTGAGGTTGGAGTGATTATGCCTGTATTTATACTCTTTTTAATTGCTCTGTTTCAATGGAGAAGGTCTCTGTCTATTTCATAACAAAGATATAAGCACTTTTTAGATAAAATCATCCAAAAATATATTTGGGATTTTTATGATAAATTTTAGAGAGTTGACTGACGAATATAAGACACCTTTATACATATATGATTTAGACTATATGAGTTCTCGTTATACGGAATTAAAAGATGCTTTTAAAGCTAGAAAATCCATCATGGCTTATGCTATAAAAGCAAACTCAAATCTAAGTGTTGTAAAACATTTTGCAGATATGGGAAGTGGTGCTGATTGTGTATCTATCGGTGAAGTTCGTCGTGCATTTTTAGCTGGTATTCCTGCATATAAAATTATTTTTTCTGGTGTTGGTAAGAGTGATGCTGAATTAAGAGAGGCGATTGAGAGGGATATTTTATATATCAATGTTGAGAGTGAAGCTGAACTTGGTCGTATAGAATTAATCGCAAAAGAGTTAGAAACTACATGTCGAATAAGCATAAGAGTAAATCCAAATATAGATCCAAAAACCCATCCATACATCTCAACAGGACTTCATGATAATAAATTTGGAGTGGATTTAACAACTGCAAAAAGAATGTATATAAAAGCAAATAATTCAGATAATCTTGATCCAGTTGGGATTCATTTTCATATAGGTTCTCAACTTACCGAACTTAAACCTATTTACGAATCTGCTGAAATAGTTGCGGACTTAGTGCGTTCACTCCAAAATATAAAAATAGAGTTAAAGTTTTTTGATGTTGGTGGTGGTCTTGGTGTTAAGTATGATGATGAGGTCACAATACCACCTTATGAGTATGCACAGGCAATTCTAAGCACTTTAAAAGGTCTCGACTTAACGGTTATCTGTGAACCTGGACGATTTTTAACTGCAAATGCCGGATACTTTGTAACAAAAGTTCTTTATGAGAAACAAAATGGAGATAAAAAATTTGTAGTGGTTGATGGTGCTATGAATGATCTTCTTCGTCCTGCTCTTTATAGTGCTTATCATAAGATAGAAGCTGTCACAGATTCTAAAAATGATGAGAGAGTAGTAGATATTGTTGGTCCGGTTTGTGAAAGTGGTGACTTTTTTGCAAAAGATTATATGTTGCCAGAGTTGGCTCATAATGATTTGTTGGTTATTCACAGTGCAGGAGCTTATGGTTTTGGTATGGGAAGTAACTATAATACAAGAGGCAGAAGTGCAGAAGTGGCAGTAAAAGATTCTAAAGCTAGACTTATCAGAAGAAGAGAAGAGTTTGAAGATTTAGTAGCACTTGAAAAAGAATTTCTACAAAGTTGAGACAATGTATTTCATAGATGTTCAAGGTACTCTTATCAGCGATAGTGATAAATCTCCCATAAGAGGGAGTATAGAGTTTATAGATATGTTAAATGAGAAGAAGATTCCATATATGGTTGTGACAAACAACACTAAAAAATCTTCAGTAGATTTTCATGATTATTTGACAACTATAGGTTTTAACTTCTCTTTTGATAAATATCTTGACCCTTTAATGTTGCTGGATTCCAGAGTGCAAAAGGAGAGTGTAGCAGCTTATGGAGCAGAGGAATTTTTAAAGACTTTGACAAAGATGGGCTACACACTAGACTATAAAAATCCAAAAACAGTTTTAGTAGCCATAAAAGAGGATTTTAGTGCAGATGAGTATGTACAGATGATAGACTTTTTACTCTCAGGTGCATCTTTAGTTGGAATGCATGAGACATCTATCTATGCTAAAAACAACAAAAGATACCCTGGTGTTGGAGCAGTTTTAAAGCTTTTAGAATTTGCAACGAGTGTGAGTTATGCTGTGGTTGGAAAGCCAAGTGAAGCATTTTACGATGAAGCTTTAAAGATGTTGCAAAAACAGAATTCAGATGCCAAACTTGAAGATATTACTATGATAAGTGATGATGTTAAGGGTGATTTGGGTGGAGCTAAGGAGATGGGTGCAAAAACTATTTTTGTGACGAGCGGAAAGTATAAAAGTGCAGATGAGATAGTTCCATTTTTAAAAGAAGAAGTGAAACCAGACTTTGTATATGCAGATATGCAAGAAATTTTGGAGACGATATGAAAACACTAGATGATTGTAGAGTTGCGATAGATAGTTTAGATAACGAGATTCTAAAACTGCTTAATGAGAGAATGGAAGTTGTTGAGAGAGTTGGTGAAATCAAGAATGATGTTGGTGGAGCTATCTATAGACCGGAGAGAGAAAAAGATATTATTGATAGGCTGACAAAGCTCAGTAAAGAGAGCAAAGGCTTGTTAAATCAGAGTGCTATTGAAGCTATCTTTTTAGAAGTTTTTGCAGTATCGAGAAACTTAGAATTGCCAGAGCGAATCGCATATCTTGGACCAGAGGGAACCTTTACCCATCAAGCAGCAGAGAGTCGTTTTGGTGCTATGAGCGACTATTTATCTCTTGGTTCTATTCACTCTGTTTTTAAAACACTTGAAGCCAAAAGAGCGAAATTTGGTGTTGTTCCTATTGAAAACTCTAAAGATGGAGTTGTTGGAGAGACACTTGATTTGCTTGCTAAGAGTACAGTTAAAATTGTAGCTGAACTATACATGCCTATTCATATGTCTTTTGTTACAAAAGCGAGAAAATTAGAAGATGTTAAAAAAATCTACTCTAAAGATAAAGGTTTTGGTCAGTGTAGAGAGTTTTTGTCAGAACATGGACTTGTTAATGTAGAACAGATTCCAGTTGAGTCAACTGCAAAAGCAGCTATCTTAGCGTCAGAAGATGAGAGTGTAGCTGCAATATGTTCTCATATAGCAGCAAAGCTTTATAATGTTCCGACAATGTTTGAAAATATAGAAGATGAACATGATAGCTCAACTAGATTTGTGATACTTAGTGATTTTAAAAATGCTCCGAGTGAACATGATAAAACTTCTATCTTAGTTCGCCTAAAAGATGCTGTGGAAGCTGGTTCTTTAGTTCACTTCTTGCAAGATTTTGATAATGAAAATATAAATCTATCTAAAATTGAATCTCGTCCATCAAAAGACAAGGGTGGCTTTGGTTACTGGTTTTATATAGATTTTTATGGGCATATTGATGATGAGGCTATTCAAAAAGTTTTAGCAAGGCATCAAGGTGAAGTAACTTGGCTTGGAAGTTATGTAAAGGGTGAGAATGAAGTTTAATGCACATTTAGAAGATATAGAAATATATGAAGCAGGGAAACCTATAGAGCTTGTTGTTCGTGAGTTTGGTATTGAGTCAAAAGATATTGTAAAACTTGCAAGTAATGAAAATCCATATGGTTGTTCACCAAAGGTTAAAGAATCTGTTAGTAAGTTGATAGCACATATGTCTTTGTATCCAGATGATTCGATGCATAAGCTAAAAAAAGCACTTGCTAAAAGATTTGAAGTAGGGGAAGAAAATCTAATAGTAGGTTCTGGAAGCGATCAGGTTATAGAGTTTTTAATCCATGCAAAAGCTCATTCAAACTCTAAGATTTTGATCAATAGTGTAACATTTGCAATGTATGAAATTTACGCAAAACATGTAGGTGCAGAGATTATCAGATCATCTACTCAGCATCATCATTTAGAAGAATTTTATCAGCTTTATCTTGAGAATAAACCTGAAATAATATTTTTATGTACGCCAAATAATCCTACTGGAGATGCTCTTGATGCACAAGAAGTTTATGATTTTATAGCAAAAGTAGATAAAAACACTTTGGTTGTTGTAGATGGTGCTTATATGGAGTATGCTGCCTATAAAGATAAAAATAAAGCTATATCACCAAAAGATTTAATAGAACAATTTAAAAATGTAATATATCTAGGTACTTTTTCAAAAGCTTATGGACTTGGTGGGATGCGTGTTGGTTATGGTGTGGCAGATGCTAGGATTATAAAACACCTATATAAACTCAGACCACCATTTAATATTACTACTCTCTCGTTAGAGGCTGCAAGTGTAGCTTTGAGTGATGAAGAATTTGTAAATAAAAGTATCGCTCTAAGTTTCCAAGAGATGAAACGCTATGAAGAGTTTGCAAAAGAGAGAAAAATAGATATAATTAACAGCTATACAAATTTTGTTACTTTATGTCTAAATGATAACCAAAATTCGACACAACTTTCAAATTCTCTTTTACAAAAAGGGATGATTGTTAGAGATTTAAGTGGTTATGGCATGAATGCTATTAGGGTGACGGTTGGAACAAACGAACAAAACAGCCGTTTTTTTGAACTAGCTTCAGAATTTATCTGATTATAAAATGGGAATTTGATGGATTTCAAGGTACTTTTTTCACAACTTGTTGTACTTTACGCAAAGCTAACAAAGCAACAGCGAATAATTATAGCTGCTGCCATTTTTGGTATTGTCGCATTTTTAATCTTTTTAGTTGTTTTTACAGCAAATAAAAATATGGAGAAAAAGTTTGTAGTTCTTTTTGATTCTCTTAGTTCATCTGATGCTGCTAAGGTTGTTGAGCAGTTGGAAAAAGATAATATTGAGTATGAATTACTAGAT
>JAGHAW010000273.1 GCA_021161305.1 Sulfurimonas sp. | reverse complement strand
GGTTTTTTCTTAAGAGATAAATCAACTCAAAAGATAAGTGACGAAGAGTTGGAAATTTTGAGCGATTCCTCTTTGGATTTACTTCAATCACAAATTTCACAATATAAAAAACCACAATTTATCTCTGCTTTGCATGCTGAGTTGAATATTGCACCAATTATGGAGGCGTGTACACTCTCCGGCAGTTTTTCTACTTTGAGTGAGAGTGATCATCTTCTTCGTTCTTACCCTATATCTGTTTATTATCAAGATATTTTATATCCATCTTTGGCGATTCAAGGTTTAAGATTGAAGTTTGACAGTGATATTGAACGAGTTGATGATAGTCATGTAGAGATAGCAAATCGTACAATAGGAGTGAATGAAAAAGGGTTTGTAAGACTTAATTTTTACCAAAGAGATCAATATAAAATCATCTCTTTTTTAGATGTTTCACAAAATAAGATAGACCCAAACTACTTTAAAGGTAAGATTGTAATTCTTGGTATTACAGAAGTTGGAGCAGGGGATATGGTTAGTACGCCTGTGGGTGATATGCCGGGACCACTGCTTCACTACACTTTCCTCTCAAATCTTTTAGAGAATCACCTTATAAAAGAACCTCAGTATATAACTTCTATTTTAATCATTCTAATGGTTCTGTTGCCATTCTTTTTGATTTTTGTTTTTAACAAGATTTTACATAGAGCTGTTTTAAATGTCTTTGCATATCTGCTTCTATATATTATTATTAGGTATCTTTTTGTTGTTGATATGATATATGTTGATCTTTTTTATCCTCTAATTTCTCTACTTTTAAGTGCAATAGTAGTTGAGGTAGTTGCTTTTAATTTGCAAGAGAATCGAGGTCGTTTTTTAAGAAGTGCTTTTTCAAGCTACCTTTCATCAGATCTCCTAAATCAGTTGGTAAAAAATCCCCAGAGTCTATCTCTTGGTGGAGAGAAAAAAGAGTTAACAATTCTTTTTAGTGATATTAGAGGTTTTACGACAATTTCAGAAGCTATGGATCCAGTTAGTCTGATTAATCTTTTAAATAGATATTTTACTCCTATGACAGATTCTGTACTAGAACATGGCGGTATGTTAGATAAATATATAGGAGATGCTGTTATGGCATTTTTTAATGCTCCTGTGGATATTGTAAATCATGCAGATGCCACATGCCACTCAGCACTACAGATGATAAGAAAATTAGATGAGTTAAATAGAGAGCTTAAAGATGAAGATATAAACCCTATACGAATCGGTATAGGTATAAATACGGCTGATGTCGTTGTTGGAAATATGGGCTCAGACAGAAGATTTAACTATACAGTTATTGGAGATGGCGTTAATCTGGCTTCAAGAGTAGAGGGTTTAACTAAAAACTATGGGGTAAATATATTGATTACAGAGTTTACAGTTGCCAAGCTTAAAGAAGATTTTCTTTATAGAAAGATAGAACCTGTTAAGGTAAAAGGTAAGGATGAAGCTGTACTTCTTTATGAACTTATGTCAGGCAATGAAAGTTCTTTAAAAATAAAAAGATTGTATGATAAGGCATTAGAGGTTTATATAAGTGGTGATTTATTTGAAGCAGGAGAACTTTTTGCTAATATTGTTAAAAGTTATGATGATAATCCATCCAAATATTTTTTATCTTTGATAAAAGATAAGCATCCATGGGGTGTAAATAGAATGACAACTAAATAAGGCAGATTTTTATGAGACATGTAAAAACATTAAGTGCAAATGAGATTTTGGAACTTACATTTATCTATCTAACGGAAGTTTCTTCGCTTAGAGAGTATGATGATATTCTTATGGTCTTGGCAAATATGGGAAGAGCTTTAACCTCTTGCGACAGATGTTCAGTTTGGGTAGTAAGTGATGATAAAACTAAAATATGGACAAAAGTTGCACATGGTATGGAACCTATTGAACTGCCAATAGACTCAGGTATAGTCGGTAATGCAATTGTTAATGAAAAGAAAATCATAATAGATGATGTCTATAAAGATAGTAGATTTAATCCTGAAATAGATAAAAAAACGGGTTATATTACAAGAAGTATGATGGTAATTCCAATGTTTGATTATAATAATGAAATTATAGGAGCGTTTCAGGCAATAAATCATAAGGGTGAAAAAGGAGTTTTTGAGAAGAAGGATATGGAACGGCTTATGTTAGCAAGTACATATGCAGCAGAAACTCTGGTATCTGTAAAGCTTACAAATGAGATTGAAGATACACAAAAAGAGGTAGTTTTTACTATGGGTGCTATTGGCGAGAGTAGAAGTAAAGAGACCGGTAATCATGTAAAGCGAGTGGCTGCTTACTCTAAAGTTTTAGCACTTGCTTATGGAATGGATGAGACAGAGGCTGAACTTTTAAAACAGGCAAGTCCAATGCACGATATAGGGAAAATTGCGATTCCTGATGCAATACTAAAAAAACCGGGCAGGTTTAACAATGAAGAGAGAGCCATAATGGATACTCATGCTGAACTAGGATTTAGTATGATTAAAAATTCACAGAGACCTCTTTTAAAAGCAGCTGCTATTGTTGCCTACGAACATCATGAAAAATATGACGGCACTGGTTATCCTCGTAAACTATCTGGCGAAAAGATACATATATATGGTCGTATTACGGCTATTGCAGATGTCTTTGATGCTTTAGGGAGTGATAGAGTATATAAAAAAGCTTGGAAGAATGAAAGGATTTTTAAACTTTTTAAAGAGGAGAGAGGTAAACATTTTGATCCAACTCTAGTGGACCTCTTTTTTGAAAATTTAGATGAGATACTTAAAATCAGAGAATTTTTTAAAGATAACTATGTAGAAAAGAAAGAAGTTAAAGATGATTCACGCAGTGAAATCAAAGTTCTTGGAGCGTACGGAACAAGACTTAAAGGTTTTGGAACGAGTGCTTTTTATCTAAACTCTAAGAATCTTTTAGATGCAGGTAATTTGATAAATACTTTGGGGGAGGAATCTATTGATATAGAAAATATCTGGCTGACACATTCGCATCTTGACCATATAAGTGATATAGCATATATATTGGATAATTATTTTTCCATAAGAGAAAAAACACTAAATATTATTGGACTGCCTCAAACTGTTAAAGCTTTGCAAAAACATTTTTTTAATGACCTTATTTGGCCGGATTTTTCTAAAATACCGATAGATGGTTCCCGAAAAATGAGTTTGAACTATATAGAGTTGGAATTAGGAGTAGAGTATAAAATAGGTGAAGATGAATTTATAGAAGCATTTAAAACTGATCACACTGTACCAAGTTGTGGTTATATAGTAAAAAAAGCTGATAGTTCTGTTTTGATTACAGCAGATACTTATGAGTTAGATAATGTGATAGAGATATTAAACTCAAGATTAGATATAAAGGTAATGGTAATGGAGTGTTCATTCCCATCAGATATGTTTGTTCTTGCAAAAGAAAGTAAACATTTAACTCCAAGATTACTTTTTGATAAACTTAAATCGCTAAAAAGAAATGATTTATCATTCTATATCAATCATATAAAACCTCTCTACCTGAATGAAATAGTAGTAGATATTGCAAAACAAAAGGGCAAATGGGAGCCAAAAATTTTAAAAGATGGAGATATTTTAAAATTTTAGCAAATATGCTTGACATTAAAAATATATTGCACTATAATTCTGGCTCAAATTCGATGCCGACATAGCTCAGT
>JAGHAW010000203.1 GCA_021161305.1 Sulfurimonas sp. | reverse complement strand
GCTCTTAAATACCCATTAATATAATAAAACAGGGCTTATTTAATCACAATCCTATGATATTTTCAATATCTACAGCTAGCATTACACCCTCTTTATGCCAAAGAGTTGAGTTTTTATTTTCATAAATAATTATAGTGGGAACCTGAGTGATACCGTGTTTTTGTGATAACTCTTCAGATTCACCACAATCTATCTCAAGAACAGAGATCTTTTCATGCTTATCATCAATCTCTTCAAGTTCAAAGTCTAGTGCTATACAGGCATCACAATACTCTGAGCCAAACTTTAGTATAATTATTTGACCTTTATCGAACTCTTCATTTAGTACTTCATCGAAGTCTGTTTCATCTACTTGTATAAACGACATTTATATATTTCCTTTTTTAGTCAAAACTATAATCTTTTTCTTTACTTTCAATCATAAGAAGTCTACAACTTTTTTCTAAAACTGCAAGTTGCTTTGCCATCTCATGAAGGTCACGGTTATATGTATAAACGCCATAACCGCGAACAACCATAATATTTGTTTTTTTTGTTTGAAAGTAGTAGGCAATCTCACTCTCAGCTCTATCATACCAATCATCAAACTGTTTAGGGTCAAAGATCTCTATAGAGCCTATCTCTTGGTGTCCAAAGTAATCTTTTGGAGCGATGATATTGTGCATTAAAGAGTAGGCTGTTGTGAATGGAGGCATAGAAAAACAGATAAATTTTGCTTCAGATATTTGAGAGTAGATACTAAAGTGAATTTTAGAGTCTATACTTGCCTGATTCCATCTGTAATCTTTTTTGAAATAGAGTTCTATCAAATTTGTTTCGTCAATAGCGTCAAAAATTGCTTCTTTGGTGTTTATGATAAAACGATTTGATTCTGTTTTAGCAGATAAAGAACCGTGATAAATACCAAAGAAATCCTTTCTAAACATAGAAAGCGCTAGAGTAGCAAGTTTACTTTTTAGATTCTGTCTATTCACAATTAGCCTCTCTTTTTAAAAGTGTGATGTAAGTATATAGTTAAAAAGTTAAAAACAAGCCCAATAACTCCAGCATGAAAACCAAATGGCTTAGATGGAAGCGAAGAGAGTAGAAAGAGTAGGGTAATACTAAGCCCAACTATGAGACCAAAAAATATAAGGATTAAAACACTTACCCATGTTATCTGATTTGAGAGAGTCACTTCTTTCTTGGGAGAGTAGGGCTTCATTATTCATGATTTTCTTTTAACTTATGCCATCTTTTTTCAATTATAAATATTAAAATGATTGCATAAAGTATAGTAGAAGTTAGTGATGCATAAACCCACAGAGGGATACCATAGTATATATCAGAGTTTAAAAAAGGGATAGTAAGTATTAGGAGTAAAAAAGAGAATTTAAACATAACTAAATAGTAACGTAAAGCGGGTTACTTGAACCAGCTTTTCATTGTACCTATTGCAGAGTCTAAAACAGTTTGATGAGGTTTTGACTCTTCTATGCCAAATGACTCTTGAAGTTGATTTAACATATCTTTTTGTTCATCACGAAGTTTCTTAGGGTAAGTAATATCTACTTGAGCAATTAAATCACCTTTACCATGACCATGAACATCTTCAATACCTTCACCTCTAAATGTAAAGTGTTGTTTGTCACGTGTTCCAACATCTAGTTTAAGTTCTAACTCACCTGTAAGTGATGGAATAGTTAAAGTATCACCTGCAACTGCCTGAGTGAAAAATACTGGAATAGCAATATAAACATCATTTCCATCTCTTTGAAAGTGTTTATCCGGCTTAACTGTAAAAGTAACATATAAATCACCACGACTGCCGCGTTTACCAATGTTGCCTTTTCCTGAAACTCTCAAGCGGTTGTCTGAATCAATTCCTGCAGGAATTTTTACAGTTACACTCTCTCTAACTTCATCATATCCTGCACCATGACAGCTTTTACATTTGTCGGTTGCTGCACTACCAGTTCCTTGACAAGTTGGACATGTTTGAGAAAAAGTCATGAAGCCCTGTTTTATATAAACTTGACCTTGACCTTGACAATCTTTACAAGTGGAGAGCTTACCGTTTTTAGCACCAGTTCCTTTACAATCTTTACAAGCTTTTTTGTAAGTGAACTCTATCTCTTTTTCACAACCAAAGATAGCTTCGTGGAAACTAATGTACATATCGACATTCATATCAAGTGGATATTTTTCCATATCTGCAGGGTTTTGGCGACGACGTGAGCCACCACCTCCACTAAAGCCGCTAAACATATCTTCAAACATAGAACCTAAATCATCAAAACCACCAGAAGAACGACGACCACCGCCACCCATACCTTGAAGACCTTCTTTGCCGTAACGGTCATAAATACCTTTTTGTTTTTCATCACTTAGACATTGGTACGCTTCATTACAGAGTTTGAACTTGTGTTCTGCATCTGCATCACCTGCATTTTTATCAGGATGGTACTTTTTAGCCATTGTTCTATATGCTTTTTTTATAGTTGTCTTATCTGCAGTTTGTGATACTTCTAATATTTCGTAATAACTTAAATCTTCCATTTTCCCCACACATATTAGATTACTTGTAAAAACTAGATCCTAAATCAAGTTTAGGATGACGAGGATTGTTATACACCGTCATTCCAAACTTGATTTGGAATCTAGTTTATTAGTCATACAAGAAGTCTATTAAATAATTTTGCGAATTATATCGTTTTTAATTTAATATCAGTATAATCCATTTATGAAACAACTCTTAATTATTTTACTTTCAATTTTCTTTTTAATGGGCTGTTCTAAAGAACCGACAGTGATGTTTGACTCACTTCCTCAAACGCAGCTTCAAGAGAGTAGTTACTCCAATCTTCCAAATTGGGAGAGTGAAAATTATGATGAGGTTTTATACTCATTTATGAATAACTGCAGAGCTAAAAAAAGTTCAAATATTTATAATACTCTTTGTTCTTCATCACAGAATATTAAAGATGCTAAAGAGTTTTTAGAAAGTAACTTTACTCCATATATAATTGAGAGTTTAGATGAGACAAAAAAGAGT
>JAGHAW010000282.1 GCA_021161305.1 Sulfurimonas sp. | reverse complement strand
ATACTATATTTCTTCTTTTCAAATTTTATATGCTCACCGATTCTATAAAATATCTTGGTGTTGAGTTGACTGTTTTCATCAAAACAGGCATATATTTTATTGAGTAGTTTTATGAAACTATTTGTATCTATGATTATCTCAGGAATAGTTGGATCAAACTCTTTAGTAAATAGTATGTTGGAATTGATGGAGTTTGTAGATATGCACAAATCAACTAGAGTATATATATTTGTAAGCTGACCAGTGGGTTTTGATTTGTTTAGTTTAAAAGAGGGTGGTTGATAAAATTTTATACCTATTTCATCTTCGTTTTCATAACCGACAGTGAGGGCAAAAAATTTGTATCTGCCAAACCCTAACTCAATAAATGTTGTTTTAAATCCAAAAGTGATACTTGCATAAGCAGTTGCTAACTCATATAACTCTGCTGTTGAAGCAGAGCCAAGTAAAAATTGTGCTTCTGCATTTAGTGACAAAACTCTTCCGCTAGAACTAAAGAGTATGAAAGGATTATAGTCGTACTCTATCCATTTTTGCTCAAAAGTCATAGTGAGTTTTTTTTGCTACTCTTCTATATAGTTTTTAAGTTTACGCCCAACTTTAGGGTGTTTTAGTTTTTTAATCGCACTTGATTCGATTTGACGAACTCTCTCACGAGTTACACTAAGCTCTTTTCCAATCTCTTCTAAAGTTCTATCACTCTCGTCATCCATGATTCCAAAACGAAGTTTAATAACAGCTTTTTCTCTCTCATTTAACTGCTCTAGTACATTTTCAATCTGAACTCTTAAATCGTCTTTTAGTATAGCATCAGCAGGAGAAACCGAAGTCTTATCCTCTATAAAGTCACCAAAACGACCATCATCTTCACTACCGATAGGTGCTTCAAGACTTATAGGCTCTTTTGTGATTTTGATGACATTTTTAACTTTTTCAACTGATAGACCAACTTCATCTGCAATTGTATCAACATCTGGCTCTTTACCATGTTCTTGAAGGTGTTTACGCATGATTTTGTTAATACGGTTGATAGTCTCAATCATATGAATTGGGATACGAATAGTTCTTGCTTGGTCAGCAATAGCACGGCTAATTGCTTGACGAATCCACCATGTAGCATAAGTTGAGAATTTATAACCTTTTTGATACTCAAATTTATCAACAGCTTTCATAAGACCGATGTTACCCTCTTGAATAAGGTCAAGAAAAGGCAATCCACGGTTTGTATATCTCTTAGCAATAGAAACAACTAGTCTGAGATTTGATTTTGCCATCTTAGTTTTAGAGATTTCAGAGATATTTTTACCTCTTTTAATCTGTTCTAAAATATCAGCTAGTTTTTCAGGTTCCATATCGAAGCTGTTTTTTGACGCTTCTTTTGTTTGAACAAGTTTTTTAATTTCCATATATGTGCTAACCATGGTAGCTTCTGGAACCATACCTGAAATATCTTCTTTATTTAATTCTTGGATTTTTTCAACTAAGATTTTATGATTTGCTTTTAGGGTTGCATTAAAAAGAGGAAGTTTATACTCAAGTCTTTTTAACTCTTTATCATAACCATCATCACTTTTCAGTGCAGTTTCCATTGCTTTTACAAGTTCATTTATAAGTTTTGAAGTTGGTCCTAAGTCAAGAAGTTTGTTTTTAAGAACACCCTTTTTAAAAGTAACTCCAAGGAAATATTGTGCAATTTCTTCCGTAAGTTTACCATCAAGATTCTCAGGAACCTTATCTTCTAATTTAAGCCAATCTTTTTTTGCTTTTTCTAAAGCCTTGAAGCTAAAAGTTACTTTTTCAACTCTAGTTTTGTCTTTTGCTGTAAGTGCTTTTGGGGAAGTATCTTTCTCTTTTTCTTCGCCATCTTCACTATCTTCTTTTTCGTCTTCAAAACTTTTAAAAAGCTCTTTAACTCTTCTTTCACGGTTTATAAGAGGCTCTCTGTAGTCTAAAATAAATTCTATTAGGTAGGGAACAGAACATATAGCATCGATAATGATACTTTCACCACTTTCGATTTTTTTGCTTATTTCTATCTCTTCTTCTTTTGTAAGTAGAGGAATTTGTCCCATCTCTCGAAGATACATACGAACAGGTGAGTCTGAACGAGACCACTCAAGTAATTCATGTTCTTTTAAAATATCAAAGTTATCAGAATCATTACTTTCAAGCATCTTTCTCTGTGCTGCTCTTCTTGCTGCTGCTTCTTTGTCATTAAGTTTTTTTGCATGTTCTGAAGATGTATATAAACAAGTTTTATGCTTAGTGGCAAGTTTGAAAATATTTTTAGCTTGTGCAGTTGTTGGTTGTTTTTCAAAAAGTTCTATTAGCGATTCATAAGTAGCACAATCTTTTGATTTATGCTCACTAAAAAATAAATCAATAGCTTTATTGAGTTCTTTTGCTGTCATATTGCAGTATACCTTGTATGGTTTTTAAGATTTTTTAAAGAGTGGATTATACCGAAAATATCTTAAGAATATCTTTTTTTATAAAAATATCTTTTGGAACATTTTTTGCTTTTTTACTGAAAAATAATCCAAATAAAGGGATTCTATGCAGACTGGTTATTATAGTTCGGCAGCTGGAATGGTTACACAGTTTAATCGACTAGACACTATTGCCAATAATCTTGCCAATGTTAATACAGCAGGATTTAAAGAGGACAATCTAATTGTTGGTGACTTTATGCGTCTTTACAAAGAGGCAAGAGATGAACTTCCTAATGAGAATCACACAAAAGAATCGGCTCAGTTTTTAAATAGAACAATGACAAGAGCCCCACAGATAGTGGATGCTTATACTAATTATTCTATTGGAAATATGCAAAAAACAGGAAACTCTTTGGATTTTTCACTCTCAAGAGAGGGTCTCTTTTTTGCAGTTAAGACTCCACAAGGTGTTAGACTTACAAGAGATGGTTCTTTTACTACTGATGATGAGGGTAAGCTTATAACGAAACAGGGTTATGAGGTTTTGCAAGATGACTATTTTAAAACAGGTAGCACTATTGGCTTCGATGTTCAAGATAGCGTTATAGAGGTAGATAAAAATGGTCAACTCTATACAAACTTGCCAAATTCAGCAAAACTTACACTTAATTCCAAGCTTTTTATTGCCCAACCGGATAATGTTTCACTTTTAAAAAAAGAGGGAGATAATCTCTTTATTTGTGATGGTATTGAGCAGATGAAAAGCCTCCAAGAGAGTGATGCTGTTTTACAAGGTTTCATAGAAAAAAGTAATGTAAATGCTGTAAAAATGATGACACAGATGATAGAAACCAATCGTTTAGTCGGGATGTATCAAAAAGCTATGGATACGCAGATGAATGATATGAATAGAGATGCAATTGAAAAAATTGCTAGAAAAAACTAATTTAGGAGCTTAAGCTATGATGCAATCACTTTATACTGCCTCAACAGGGATGTTGGGTATGCAGACACAGATAGACACGACAGCAAATAATATTGCCAATGTAAATACAATAGGCTTTAAAAAATCTCGTGCAGAGTTTGCAGATCTTATGTATCATGTAATGGAGTATGCCGGAACATCTACAAGCGATGTAACAAAGAGTCCAACAGGTATAGAAGTAGGTCTTGGTGTTAGACCAACAGCTATCAATAAGATATTTTCAGAAGGAAGTCTTAAGCAGACGGATAATGAGCTTGATATTGCTATTACTGGTAAAGGTTTCTTTAAACTTGAACTTCCTGATGGTACTGAAGTCTATTCAAGAAATGGTGCCTTTAAGATGGATGATAACGGAACAGTTGTAAATAGTGACGGCTATAAACTTGTTCCAGAACTTGTTATACCACCTGATGCAACAAATATCAGTATCGGTACAGATGGCACGGTTACAGTTATTCAACCGGGGCAGACTCAAGCAACACAAATAGGTCAGATTACGCTAACAAACTATGTAAATCCGGCAGGTCTTCATTCTATGGGTGATAACTTGTATATAGAGACTGATAGTTCTGGTCAACCGGTAGAGGGTACACCTGGACTTGATGGTCTGGGGATTCTAAGACAAGGTTTTGTTGAACTTAGTAATGTTGAACTTGTAGTTGAATTAACAGATTTAATTACAGGTCAAAGAGCTTATGATTCTAACTCAAAAGTAATTACAACTAGTGATGAAATGTTACAAACTGTAAACAGTCTTAAGAGATAATTTTTTTTTGAAAGGTTACTAAATGGATGCTGAACTTATTTACACTTTAGTTGGTATTGTTATCTTTATTGTTATAGCTATTTTTGTTTTTCGCAGTGATGTAACAAAGATTACTCAGGGTAAAGAAGAAAAAAGATATGAAATCCTTAATAAATATAAAAAAGAAATTCAAGATGTTCTAATACTTTTTAAAGATGATAAAGAACTCAGAATAGCAAAAAAAAGTGAACTTTTAAAAAGAATCAGT
>JAGHAW010000274.1 GCA_021161305.1 Sulfurimonas sp. | reverse complement strand
TTGTAGTAGTACCAAACTCTTTATGAAGTGCTAATATCTCACTCTGCAGCTTAGTTCTCATCGCTGGATCAAGAGCTGAGAGAGGCTCATCCATCAGTAAAAGTTTTGGTCTATTCATCAAAGCACGACATAGAGAGACTCTCTGCTGTTGTCCACCGCTTAGTCTGTTTGGCAACCTGTTAGCGAGTGAACTAAGCTCCGTCATCGCTAAAAGATGATTTGCCAAATCTCTGTCTCTGTTTACAAAAAGAAGATTCTCCTCCACACTCATATTTGGAAAAAGTGCATAGTCTTGAAATACAAAACCTATACCTCTTTTTTGTGGCGGCAGTGATTTTTTAGAATCTAGCCACATCTCTTCACCAATCTGCAGAGTTCCAGTAGCATCTTCAAGTCCGGCAAAAACTCTAAGCAGTGTGGTTTTTCCACTGCCACTCTCTCCGGCTAAAGCTATAAAATCACCTTCTTTTATATCTAGATTTATATCTAACTCCATATCTCCACTTGAACCATGCAGTTTTTTATTTATATCTATTTTAATCATTTATAAACCCACCAAACTTTCTGTTTTGTTTTTGATTGAAGATATAAACACTAAGAAGCACCAAAAAACTGATAACAACCATAATACCACTATAGATATGAGCAGATTCATAGTCCATAATCTCCACAAACTCATATATGGCAACTGAAGCTACTTTTGTCTCATCAGGTATGCTCCCACCAACCATCAAAACAACCCCAAACTCACCGACAGTATGAGCAAATGTCACTATAATAGCAGTCATCAAAGCCGGTTTTATATTTGGCAAGGCAACTTTTAACATAGTTTCAAACTTGCCTTTTCCACTTATATAACTAGCTTCAAGCATATTTTTATTGATACTCTCAAATCCACTCTGAAGTGGCTGAACCATAAACGGCATTGAGTAAAAACAGCTGGCAATCACAAGTCCGGTAAAATTAAATACTAACTTTATCCCAAAAGTCTCTTCAAAAAATGCTCCGATAGGTGAGTTATAAGATAGAGCCCAAAGAATATAAAACCCTAAAACAGATGGAGGCAAGACTATAGGAAGTGCAGTTATAGCCTCAAGTACGGGTTTTGATTTTGATGAAGTCTGTGAGAGGAACCAAGCTAATGGAAGACTTATAACAAAGAGTATAAGTGTCGTAACGGTAGCTAATTTAAAAGAGAGTAAAAAAGGGGTAAACTCCAGTGTTTTTAGTATCTCAATCATCCAAAACTTCTACTATAGAGAGTTCACTTGCTTTTATCATAATAGTCACTTCATCCCCCACTTTAAGCTCCATTTTTTTTGAAGATTCTAATGTGATAATTGACTCTAAAATAACACCTTGAACTGATAATTTTATACTACTTAAAAGTTTTCCATTTTCACAAGAAACTATTTTTGCTTTGATTTGATTGCTATAGCTTATAATCCCACTAAAACTTTTTGCTATTACAATATGAGTTGACTTGATACCAAGTCTTACTCTTTTTCCAATTTTCATATCATCACTCAATTCTAAACTCATCATTGTAAATTGCTCTGTATAAAAATCAAATTTGACTATATTTAGGTTATCAACACTATCAATCTCTCTAACTCTTGCGATAATTTGACTCACGGGACTAAATACCCAAAATTATTAAATATTTTTTCTGCTTTTTTTGAGAGTATAAAGTCATAAAATGCTCTAACTTCTGCATTTGTTTCTCCATTTTTAAGTATCACAACCCCCTGATCTATTGGACTATATAACTTAGAATCTACTTCTGCCCAATTCAGACCCTTTTTAAATCGTTTCATCTTAGGACTATATAGTGAAGATTTGGCGATAAAACCAATATCTGTCGCAATCATAGTGTAAGATACTGCTTGTGAAATAGACTCAGCATATACAAACTTTTTCTTTATATCTTCAAATACTCCTGCATTTTTCATAGCCTCAACAGCAGCCTTACCATATGGTGCTGTTTTTGGATTTGCAACAGCAATTTTCGATATTTCATCACCCCTAAGCAAATCTATACCTTTGCTAAAATCATGCTCTTGGATGCTTAAATAAGCCAAACCTCCCTGTGCATAAACAACTGGTTTAGTTACAGCAATTCCATCCTTATATAAAACATAAGGGTACTTCATATTTGCTGACATAAAAAGAGTATATGGTGCTCCATTTTTTATCTGAGCTGTTAGTTTTCCACTACTTCCAAGAGTTACTTTTATCTCTGTATCTGGATAGAGTTTGTTAAACTCCTTCTTTAAATCATTTATAGCATAACTAACATTTGCAGCAACTGCTATATTTATACTTCCACCAAACAGGACAGTCCCTAAGAACAACATTCCAAATAGTAATTTTTTTAGCATTTCAAACCTTGCTTTTTTCGTTGTATTTGGAATGATATAGCGAAGCTCCTAAAAGATTCCTTATAATCCTAAAATAACATGACGCTTTGCAATACAAACATAAGCAACACTCTCTTTTTTAAGTAATTGGCTCTCTTGTAAACCAATAAGACCAATAAGTGTTTCTCCGGCATTCGTCACAAATGTAACTTCACTATTTTTATCTGCTGATTCAATATTTGTAACAAGACCTTTAAAAATATTTAAGTGATTATCCTCTTGTGGCAAAGTGTTATAG
>JAGHAW010000201.1 GCA_021161305.1 Sulfurimonas sp. | reverse complement strand
GATAAAGTTTAATCTCATCAGCTTTTAAAAACGATTGTGCCACTTCTGGAGTAAACTGAAGCATTGTAGGACGGATAGCCTCATGTGCTTCTTGTGCTCCTTTTGCTTTTTTAACATAAGTTTTTGGAGTATCAGGGAGATATTTTTTACCATATCTGCTTTCAATTATGCCACGGATAGCACCGACTGCTTCTGCTGCCATATTTAGTGAATCTGTTCTCATGTAGGTTATAACACCACTTGTTCCATCTGGAGTCTTTACACCCTCATATAGAGATTGTGCAACCATCATAGTTTTTTTAGGAGTAAAGCCTAACTTGCTTGAAGCAGTTTGTTGCAGAGTTGAAGTCATAAATGGTGGTGGAGTTGAACTTTTTCTCTGTTTTGTTTCTATTTTGGAGATAACAAAACTATCAGCTTTTACACTTGCTTCTATATCTTTAGCTTCACTCTCATTCTGGATAGAGAGTTTTGTAAGTTTATCGCCCTTATGATTTATAAGTGATGCTTCTATATCTTTTTTAAATGAAGTGTCGATAGACCAATATTCAACAGGTATAAAAGCGTTAATCTCTCTTTCTCTCTCAATAACAAGTTTAAGAGTAGAAGATTGAACACGACCACCTGAGAGACCTTTTTGAATTTTAGAAGCAAGTAGTGGAGAGAGTTTATATCCAACCACACGATCTAGCATACGACGGGCTTGTTGAGCATTTACCATATCCATATCAATCTTACGAGCATTTTCTAACGCTAGTTTAATAGCAGTTTTTGTAATCTCATGAAAAACTATACGAGGAAGTTCCTCTGGGTCTTTTTTTATAGCATGTGCAATATGCCATCCAATAGCCTCACCCTCGCGATCCTCATCGGTTGCGATATAGATAGTATCAGCTTTTTTAGCTAACGCCTTTATCTCTTTAACTATGGCAGAGTTCTCTTTTGCCACAGAGTAAGTAGGTACAAGATGGTTACTCTCTTCATCAATTGTGATTCCAAAACGAGATTTAGGCAAATCTCGTATGTGACCTTTAGAAGCGATAACTTCATAACCTTTACCCAAAAAGTTCTTTATAGTCCTAGCTTTAGCAGGTGATTCGACGATAATTAAGTTCAAATAGTCTTCCTATATATAGTATAGTGATTTTTAATTTGCGAAGTTTAGCACAAAAAGTTTAAATAATAGAAAAACACTTAACAATCAAGATTCCTGTTGCAGATTATAGTATGCATAAAATGTCCTTTTTGTTTACAGAAATCTATGAAAAATCTAAAATGATTTGAACTCTTTGTTCAACTTCAAGAAGTTCTTGTTTTGTAAGAGATGCTATGGGTTTTGTATGAATTCTGTTTATATCTATCGCTCTGATTTGATCACATAAAATTTCAGAGATTTCTTCTAGGTTGTTTCGTGAGGAGATGCGAAAACGGAGTGGATAGGAGTTTTCAACTAAGATAGTGCTTAGAGGCAAAATTATAACTGTTGTATGCTCTACTTCATTTAGCAGGTCTGTTTGTAAGATTAATACAGGTCTGTTTTTTCCAACTTCATGTCCCTTTGATGGATAGAGTTTTGCGAGATGAATATCTCCTCGCTTAAACATTGCTTAGTCCATCATCTGCCAACTCATCAAAGTCTTGGATGATTTGTAGATTTTTCATTCTTACATTATAAGATGCAGCTTTTATTTGTTCTTTGAGTAGTTGTTTTTTGATAAAATTTTCATACTCTTTTACAGATCTTCTTATAAGTTCACTCTTTGTTAAGTGTAAACTTTTAGCTAGTTGTGTAATCTGTTTGAAAAAAATATCATCAGCTTTTAAAGTTATAGTCTTCATAAAAATCCTTTAAGTAATTGTTTTAGTATTACTATTTTACTTAATAAAGAGATATTTGTCAAATCTAAAAAAATCTACAAACTTATTAAAGTTAAATTTTGAACTACCGATATTACTAATATCAGCAAGGAAGCTGAAACAAAAACTTCAAGAGCGAAAGGCTCTTACCCAAAAAGGATTTATTATGGGATTTAGAATTAACACAAATATTGCGGCAATGAACGCACATAGAAATGCAACTCAAACAAACTTAGGGCTTGACAAAAGTCTTTCTAGTTTAAGTTCAGGACTTAGAATTAATGTTGCGGCAGATGATGCCTCAGGTATGACGATTGCAGATAGTCTTCGTTCTCAGGCTCAGGGTCTTGGACAGGCTGTCAACAATGCAAACGACGGTGTTGCTGTTGTTCAAACAGCTGATGGTGCTCTTGATGAGTACATTAGTATTATCAACACTGTAAGAACTCTATCAATCCAAGCGGCTTCAGATGGTCAAAACGAAGATTCTCGTCAAGCGATTCAAAGTCAAGTTGACCGTCTTCTAGAAGCGGCAAACGGTATCGCAAATCAGACTCAATTTAATGGACAAAAACTTCTTGATGGTACTTTTACTAACAAATCTTTCCATATTGGAGCTTATGCTGCTGAAACTGTAAATCTTTCAGTTGGTAATGTTCAAACTGACTCTGTTGGTGATATTAAAAGTGTTTCTGGTGCAGTAACTCGTACAGCTTTAGATAATACGAACTCAACTGAAACAGCTTCAGGGTATGTTCTTAAAAATGAAGCTTTAACAATTAACGATATTGATATTGCGGCTTCACTTAATACAAATACTCCAAACTCTCTTACAGATGCAAAAAGTATAGCTGACGCTATTACAGATGCTACAGGAATTCTTGCTCAAGGTAAAACTTCTATAGATGGTACTCAAATTCTTGGTGGGACTATTGATAGTGCAAATGCACTTGAGATTAACGGTATAGCTATTGCTGATACTACTGTTACTGCTGGTGATGCTGATGGTGCTTTAATGAGAGCTATCAATGATATCTCAGACCAAACAGGTGTTACAGCTGCTGTTGAAAATGGTACACTTACATTAACATCTAAAGATGGCTCTAACATCTCTGTTGGTGGAACAAGTCAAGCACAAGTTGAGACTTTAATTTTAGAAGGAACAATGGAAACGGGTGATATCTATACATCAACAATAGGTGGTACAGCAGTTTCTTATACAACTGTTGCAACTGACTTAGACCTAGATGATGTAGCGGCTGGTTTAGCTGCTGCAATTAATCAAAATTTATCTACTGGTGCCTTAATGACTGCAACAGCTTCAACTGATGGAAGCGGTAAAGTTACTTTGACAGCGATTAACGATGCTTCAGCGACTGATATTACTGTAACAGGTGGTGCAGGAACAAATCGTAGTGATCCAACAGCTGCAACTTCAGTTAACAATGATAATGCAGGTGTTGATGCT
>JAGHAW010000173.1 GCA_021161305.1 Sulfurimonas sp. | reverse complement strand
ATATAGTTATTATATGAAATAAATTTTTAAGTTTTCTCTGCTATCATTTTAATTGTAGAAACTACTGAGCAAGTATTATATATTTACTGTGTCTATTATAGACTAATCTTTATAAATGAATAAAGGAGATAATATTGTGACAGAACAAGCAGTATCCAAATTCTTTGAAGAAAGAAAAGAAATCTGGATAAAGAAAAATCAGAAAGCTTCTATGTTTGATGATGAGGTTTTGGAGCTTCAAGAGAAGTGTAATAAATTGTTTACACTTGAAGAGTGGTTACCTAGTGCCAGTAAAAGAGCAGGACAGATGTCTATCTCTACACACCCTTGTACTTTTTCTCACCCGAGTGCAAGAAGAAATAAAAATGGAGATGTGACACCTATCATAGCAGATGTGGCATTGGCTCATGATGGATTGCTTCGGAGTGGAAATGTAGAGGTTCAAAGTGATGCTTTGGGTAATGCAGCAGCGTTGGATGTTTATAAATTTTTAAACTTAGAAATGAGTGATGGAAAAAAACTTATAGAACATATAGAAGCAGAGAGCAAATTTGCAAAATCTCTACTAAAGATTAACTCCATCAAGTATGAATATTTGAAAGATGGTTTTTTGGAGATGGTCTCCTCTTCTAGTGTTTTGGTGACAAGTGGCAAGATAAAACAAGTTTATTTTCCTGTAGAGAGTGACTATCATCAGCTCTCTATTTTGAGTAACTCTGGGATTATTTATCATCTTAAAAAGCGTATTGATACTATGCGATTTGGTGATGAGGTCAAAGAGGCACGAGAGAAGAGAAAAAAAGAGGAGTTTTCAGAGCTAGGTTATAGTGAGATTTATGATTTGACTACTATTGGTTACGGCGGAACAAAGCCTCAAAATATTAGCGTTTTAAATTCTCAAAATGGTGGGAAAGCCTATCTGCTTCGCTCTATGCCACCTGTACTAAAAAGAAGAGAGATATATTTTCCAAAAAGAAACTTCTTTCAAGACTCTTTGCGTTGGTGGGAGGTTTCCAAAATATTTGATGCACTTTACCGTGTTTATGCTATTGACTACAATAATGTAAATATCCGTAATGGTCGTAAATATAGGTATGAGAAGTTGATGGATAAAATTGTAGAGAAGATGTGGGATATTCGTTCGGTCTCGGAGGAGCAGTATTATGAGCCAAATTCTAAACTAAAATCACATCAAAAAATATGGCTTTGTCATGAGTATGAAAAAGAGCGTGAGAGTGAAGATACTTGGCTTGATAAATTGGAAAAAGAGATAACTGTTTGGATAGTTAAAAGCTATGAAAAACGGGTCAACAAACAAGGTTTTAAATTGGGAACAGAAGAGCGAAAAGATATATCCAAAGTGGTAAATGAACACAGGGAGGCATTACGATGATACGACAACTGTTGTTACTACCTCACATTAAGGTACATAATGCCAATGCACTGTCTAGTCCTTTTACCATAGGCTTTCCTGCAATGACGGCATGGCTAGGGGCGACTCATGCTTTGCAGAGAAAGTTAAACAGTGATGGCTTTGAGAGTTTAAAATTTAAGGCTACTGCTGTGCTTAGTCATGAGAGTTATTTGCAGACCTTTAGGGGTGTGGGTGATTATGTGCATTCTATTGTAGGTACTGGTAATCCTCTGGACAAAGATGGAAAAAGACCTTCGTTTATAGAAGAAGCTAGAATACATCTTGATGTGAGTTTGGTCATTGAGTTAGAGGGCGTAGAAAAGATAGATGAGGAGCGATTTAAAGATAGAGTGTATCATCATCTCTGCTCACGAATGAAAATGGCAGGGGGAGATATACTCTCTTGTAAACAACCTTTTTTATCTAGGTTAGATGAGGATAGTGAGGAGGATATAGCTCGTTTTAGAAGACGACTTATGCCAAGTTATGCCATTGTTGAGCGAAAAGATTTGATGGTAGAGGCAATGGAGAGTGGAGCAGACGCGATAGATGCTCTGCTTGACTATTTATCACTTCATCACTCTTGTGAAGAGGAAGATAAAAAAGTAGTTTGGAAAAGTGAACGAAAGTCATCAGGTTGGTTAGTACCTATAGCTGTTGGTTTTCAGGGAATTTCAGAGATAGGTGTGGCTAAAAATCAGCGAGACCCCAACACTCCACACCGTTTTGCAGAGTCTGTGGTAACGCTTGGTGAGTTTAAGATGCCCTATAAGATAACATCAATAGATGAGATACTTTGGCGATATAGTTATGATAAAGAAAAATCTCTTTATCTATGTGAACAAAATAAATAACATAAGGAATATAAAATGGCAAAAAATAAAATAGCATCGGTTTTAGCATACGAGAAGAAGTTGGTACCATCGGACGGATATATGTATGGGACAACTTGGGGAAACAGAGAGAAAGAGACCCCTTTAAAACTGGTTGAAAAATCAGTAAGAGGAACAATAAGCAATCGTCTAAAAGATGCCGTCAAAAAAGACCCACTAACGCTCAATGCTGAAGTAGAAAAAGCAAATCTACAGACAGTAGACTCTTGTGCATTGGGTGAAGAGCAAGATACCTTGAAACTTCACTTTACACTCAAAATATTGGGTGGTATTAAAGAGCCATCTGCGTGTAATGATGCAACTTTTTTAGAGAGTTACAAAGAGGCAGTAGGTGCGTATGTAGAGCAAGAGAAGTTTGCTGAACTTGGTAGAAGATATGCTCTAAACCTAGCCAATGCACGATTTTTATGGCGTAACCGAGTTGGAGCAGAGAAGATAGAGGTTCAAGTTAAAGATTTAAAGAGTGAGCAGATATGGACTTTTGATGCTAAAGGGTTCAATATTCGCTCTATGGATAGTGACCATAAAAATGTAGTAGAACTTGGAGAAAAAATAGCCCAAGCATTAGCAAGTGATGATGACTTTTTGATGTTGGATGTAATCTGCTACTCACAGGTAGGAAAAGCTCAAGAGATCTACCCTAGTGAAGAGTTGGTACTAGACAAAGGTCAAGGCAAAAAAAGTAAGATACTCTACGCTGTAGATAATGTTGCGTCCATGCACTCACAAAAGTTGGGTAATGCACTAAGAAGTATCGATACTTGGTATAGTGAATATGCTAACGAAAACAGACCTATAGCCATAGAGCCTTATGGTGCTGTGACCAATTTGGGTCGTGCTTTTAGGTCACCCAAAGAGAAGCAAGACTTCTTTACATTGTTTGATAATTTTGCCACAGGTACAAAGCTTGATAGCAAAGAGGAAGAACACTATGTAATGGCGGTTTTGGTACGTGGTGGTGTATTTGGCGAAAGTGGGAAGTAGCCAAGATGAACTATTATGTAGATATAAAGTTGTTAAGTGATACCGAGATAACTCTTGGTTTCATTTGGCAAAAAGTTTATAGCCAAATGCACCTAGCCCTAGTAGAGATAAAAGATGAAAACAACACAGTTGATGTTGGATTCTCATTTCCTCTTTATGGTGAGCATCCTTTTCCTCTTGGAGATACATTGAGAGTCCTTACAGGATCAAAAGAGAGACTCGAAGCGTTGGATGTTAGCAAATGGTTAAATAGATTAGATGGCTACGCGTATGTTGGGGAGATAAAAGAAGTTCCTAGTGATATAAAAGGGTATGTTTCTTTTGGACGAAAACAGTTCAAATCAAATACAGAGATACGAAGGTTGGCAAAACGATATGCCAAACGAAATGGTATATCAGAGGAGGAAGCATTGAGTAACTATGAGCTTACTGAGCAGAAGTATACAAAACTAAAAGATGACAACCAATTGGCTTTTGTCAATATGAAAAGCTTATCTAATGGGCATCCTATGAAGATTTTTATCGTTAAAAAAGAGGTTGAGAAAGAGGAGAAAGGGGCGTTTAGTACTTATGGATTGAGTAATTTTTCTACTCTACCCTGTTTTTAGGTGAAAATTACCAAAATTTTTAGATACTTGTTTAAACGCCCAAAAACAGGGGTTTCAAATTTAATAAAAAATATTGGTAAAATTGAGTAAAATAGCTTATAGATAAGTAATTAGGTTGTTTCAGAATAGAATTTTGTAGTAGACTGCCGTGTAGGTGGCTTAGAAAATAAAAAATAAATCTGACAACTCTTTAAAACTGTAGACTGCCGTGTAGGTGGCTTAGAAAATATATTCCTCCCCTTTAATGTATAT
>JAGHAW010000102.1 GCA_021161305.1 Sulfurimonas sp. | reverse complement strand
ATTTTACTTTTACCATATATTTTTATTATTTATAATCAAAATAGCGAAATGCATACTTTAATATCACTACTGATTTTTATATTTTTAATTATTTTAATACTTTTCTCAAGAAGATACAACAAAGATATAGTAAATTTAATTATCTCCAAACTTACTGTTGAGAGAACCGAAAAAGAGCTTCAACACTCTCAAAATAATTTTTCAACAATTTTCCAAGAGGCTACTGTCGGTGTTTTTACATACGATACTAATTTGATTATTCAAGAATCAAACAGTGCCTTTTCTACCATGCTTAAAGCTCCTCTTCATAAACTTATAAATCTTGATATGAAACAATTGCCAGACCAGAATATTCGTAAATGTTTAAATAGTATTCTTAAAGGTAAAAAAGGTTTCTACGAGGGTCTTTATCACACAAAAATCTCAAATGAAGATGTTTGGGTAAGCATGGAAACAGTACCTATGTATGATACAGATGAAAAAATAAATGGTGGACTGGGCATTGTTACAGATATTACCCATAGAGTTAAATCAGAAGAAAAAATTCGTCAGCAAACACTCCATGATGATCTGACAGGACTGGATAATCGTCTGGCTTTTAATAATAAACTGCAAATACAACTATCCAAACTTTCAGAGCAAAATAACTTTGGTACCTTGCTTTTTATCGATTTAGATCATTTTAAAACTGTTAATGACTCTTTAGGACATCATATTGGCGATACTATTCTTAAAATATTTTCCTCAAAAGCTTCATCTATTTTAAGAGAAAATGATACTATCGCTCGTCTTGGTGGTGATGAATTTGTTATATTACTAGATGACTTAAACCGTACTGAAAAAAGTGCCATAGATACTTCATACAGAGTGGCAGATAAATTGCATGAAGTAATGAAAAAACCTATTGAGATTAATGAACATACCCTTCATATAACACTAAGTATAGGAATCGATATAATAGATTCACAACAGAAAAATATTCATGATATTTTAAAATACGCTGATATTGCTATGTATAAAGCAAAAGATTGCGGTCGCAACACCACCTGCTTCTATAAAAAAGAGATGAGTGATCAAATCAATGAAAAACTTAAACTAAACAATGAACTTAGAAAGGCACTGGAACTAAATCAGTTTGAGTTATATTATCAACCTATTGTAGAGTTACAAAGTGGTAAAATCACTTCATGTGAAGCACTTATAAGATGGAACCATCCCGAGCGAGGATTGGTCTTTCCCGATGATTTCATCCCTTATGCTGAAGAGAGTGATTTGATTATATCTATTGGAGATTGGGTCATAGATGCTGCTTGTAAAGAGTTCCATAATTGCCACAGCACTATGCAGGATATAGCTGTCAATATAAGTTCAAGACAGTTTATTCAAGAAGATTTTGTTGAAAAGATTCTCAAAGCTACTAAAATCAACAATATTCACCCAAGTTCACTAAAATTAGAGTTGACAGAATCTGTTGCTATTGACAACTTATCTACTACCGTGAAAAAGATGAACCTGATTAAATCCTACGGCTTTAAAATCGCTATGGATGATTTTGGCACTGGATATTCTTCACTCTCTTATCTTAAAAATTTACCATTTGATTATATTAAAATTGATCGTAGTTTTGTAAAAGATATGTTAAAGAATGAAGATGATGCTTCTTTGATTAAAACTATTTTAACAATCTCTAAGCAGTTTAAATTTGCTGTAATCGCAGAAGGTGTTGAAACAATAGAAGATATCGAATTTTTAAAAACACTTGAATGTGATTACATTCAAGGTTATGTTATCTCTAAACCTATTCCTGCTGATAAATTTAAGGAATTATTTCGCCCTTAACTACAAAAATCTGCCAAAAGCCCAGCTTTTAATCCCTCATACATCTCTTGACCTTTTAGCTTTTTAACTATTGCAAGAGCAAAACAGATAGCAGTTGCTGGTCCTCGAGAAGTCATAACATTACCATCTTCTACAACCATAGCTTCATCACCCATAAAACCGTCTAGTCGAATCTGCTCTTCAAATGATGGATAACAGGTATATTTCTGTTTTAAAACACCTGCTTTGTTGAGTGCAAACGGTGCCGCACAAATAGCTGCTATATTTTTACCTTTGGCATCCATCTCTTTTAAGATTCTCTGCACATTTTCATCATCTGCCAGTGCATAAGTTCCATCAATTCCACCGGGAAGAACTATCATATCAAGAGTATCAACAGCAACATCTTTCAGGTGCATATCTGTTTGAACACTAATCTCATTCGCACCTTTAACAAGTGTTTTTTCATCCAAAGATGCTACTAAAACTTCCACTTCTGCTCGTCTTAAAACATCTATAATTGTTACCGCTTCTATCTCTTCAAATCCACATGCCAAAGGCACTAAAACTCTACTCATAAAAAATCCTTTACCAAAAATTTAACATTCTTTTAGTATAATACCTAAATTTCATATAAGGTCAATATAGTACAAATGATAAACTATCAAAGCATAAAGCCGTTACTTTTTAAACTTCAACCTGAAAATGCCCACCATATAGCTGAGATGGTGCTAAGGATTCCAAACATTTGCCAGATTCCATTTAACCCATTTTTAAAATCTCATTTTATTGCAGATGATATTTTAACTCAAGAACTTTTTGGTAGGGTGTTTTACAACCCAGTAGGACTTGGAGCCGGTTTTGACAAAAATGCAACCATGATAAGAGGCACCCAAATTTTAGGGTTTGGTTACACGGAGATAGGGACAGTTACCCCAAAACCACAAGCTGGAAATCCAAAACCCAGAATGTTTCGCCACATAGAAGAAGAAACTATCCAAAACGCAATGGGCTTTAACAATGACGGAGCCTTTAAAGTTATAAAAAGATTAAAAGAGAGATTTCCGTTTACTACTCCTATCGGTGTAAATATAGGTAAAAACAAGCTTACTCCTGAAAATGAAGCTATAAACGACTACACACATCTTATAAAAGCATTTGACGGCTTAGGCGACTACTTTGTCATCAACATCTCTTCTCCAAATACTCCAGGACTTCGTGATCTGCAAAATGAAGAGTTTATCTCAAAACTTTTTACAGAAGCTAAAGCACTTACAGATATGCCGATACTTCTAAAAATAGCACCAGACATGACACCTGAAGACGCAATAGCCTTAACAACTATGGCAGTTGAAAAAGGTGCTGATGGAATCATCGCTACAAACACTACTATAGACTACTCTTTGGTTAAAAATCCCAAAGATATTGGTGGACTTAGTGGAGCAGTTCTCAAAGAAAAAAGCTTTAAACTATTTGAAGCGATTGCAAAAGAACTTTATGGAAAAACTACTCTTATCTCTGTTGGTGGAATCGACTCTGCCGAAGAAGCATACAGACGCATCAAAGCAGGAGCATCTCTTGTTCAAATTCTTAGTGGCATAGTTTTTCATGGTCCGGATATGATTATGAATATAAACAAAGGTCTAATCAAACTTTTACAAACTGATGGATACACAAACATCACGCAAGCTATCGGAGCAGATAGAAAATAATGAAACTACTTATTACAATTACACTAATCTTAGGAACACTAATGGCATCATCACTACCAAAGTACGAGACAAAAACACTAAAAAATGGACTGCAAATCGTTGTAATTCCACTTGAAAACTCTACAAATGTTATAAGCACAGATATATTTTACAAAGTTGGAAGCAGAAATGAAGTCATGGGCAAAAGTGGCATAGCTCACATGCTAGAACATATGAACTTTAAATCAACTAAAAATCTTGATGCAGGGGAATTTGACAAAGAGGTAAAAAATGTAGGTGGCGTAAATAACGCTTCTACAAGTTTCGACTACACACACTACTACATAAAATCAAGTACAGACAATCTAGGAAAATCTCTATCACTCTATGCTGAACTTATGGAAAATCTAAATCTAAAAGATGAAGAGTTTCAACCTGAGAGAGATGTTGTAACTGAAGAAAGAAGATGGAGAACAGATAACAACCCTATGGGCTATCTCTACTTTAAAATGTTTAATAATGCTTATGTTTATCACCCATACCACTGGACACCGATAGGCTTTATGAATGACATCCTAACTTGGGATATAAAAGATATACAAGATTTTCACAAAACTTACTACCAGCCAAATAATGCTATTCTTATAGTTACCGGTGATGTAAATCCAAAAGAGGTATTTAAAAAAGCTAAAAAAGAGTTTGGCAATATAAAAAACAGTGCGAAAATCCCAGAATTTAAATTTGTAGAGCCAGAGCAAGACGGTGCAAAAAGAGTAACTATTCATAAAGATAGTGAAGTTGAAATGATTGCTATAACTTTTCACATCCCAGACTTTAAAAGCCCAGATCAAGTAACTCTTAGCGTAATATCTGAGATTCTATACTCTGGAAAAAGTTCAAGATTATATAAAGAACTTGTAGAGAAAAAACGCCTTGTAAATACGGTCTATGCTTACAATATGGAAAACATTGATCCAGGTCTATTTATATTTTTAGCTGTTTGTAATCCAAATATAAAAGCTGAGAATGTTGAAAAAGAGTTACTTAAACAGATAGAACTTATGAAGAGTACCAAAGTTACAAAAGCTGAACTGGACAAAGTAAAGATTAACACAAAAGCAGATTTTATCTACTCGCTAGAAAGCTCAACTTCGGTTGCAAATCTTTATGGAAGCTATCTGGTTCGTGGAGATATAACTCCACTTCTAACTTATGAAGAGGATGTGAAAAAAATCACAGCAAAGAAAGTTCAAGAAGTAGCTAAAAAGTATTTTGATTTTACTAAATCAACTACTGTTATTTTGAAAAAGGGCGAGTAGGTTTTAAACTTACTTCGATATAATTACATATTATTTACAAAGGGTAAACTAGATGAATATAGTAACAGGTTCTTCAACAGCACTAATCACTCCATTTAAAAATGGAAAACTGGATGAGCAAACTTACGCAGCACTTCTACAGAGACAAATAGACAACGGTATGGACGCAGTTTGTCCAGTTGGCACTACTGGTGAGAGTGCAACTCTTACTATTGATGAAGATATCAGATGTATAGAAATTGCAGTTGAAGTTTGTAAAGGTACGAGAGTAAAGGTGCTTGCAGGTGCTGGAAGCAACTCTACAGCAGAAGCAATTACAACGGCACTTAGAGCACAAAAATGTGGTGTAGATGCTATATTTTCAGTATGCCCATACTACAACAAACCTTCTCAAGAGGGTATCTACCAACACTTCAAAGCTATTGCAGAATCTGTAAGCGAACTCCCTTTTATGCTATACAATGTTCCGAGTCGTACAGCTACGGATATCTCCGCTGAGACTGCAATTCGTCTTTTTGATGATATTGAAAATATCTATGGAATCAAAGAAGCAACTGGAAGTTTAGAGAGAACGGTTGAACTTCTCTCTCTTCGCCCTGATTTTAAAGTATTTTCCGGTGATGATGCTATTGACTACCCTATTCTTGCTAATGGTGGAGCTGGAATCACTTCTGTTACATCTAACCTTATGCCCGATTTAAAAAGTGAATTAGTAAAACTAGCACTCTCAGGTGACTTTGCCGGTGCAAAAGCTATAAATGATAAGTTATACCCTCTTAACTCAGTTATGTTTTGTGAAGCTAACCCTATGCCTATAAAAGCTGCTATGTATATAGCTGGACTAATCGAAACTCTGGAATATCGCCTGCCTCTTGTAGCTCCAAGCCTTGAGAGTATGAAAAAAATTGAACAAGTTATGAAAAATTATGAAATCAAAGGACTCTAAAATGGCAGAAAAAAGTATGCATGGAAAAACTCTATTTATAAGTGGTGGAACTCGCGGAATCGGTAAAGCTATGGTTTATGCATATGCTGAGAAAGGTTGTGCCGTAGCATTTACTTACGCTTCAAGTGCAGATACAGCTAAAGAGATTATTGCTGATATAGAATCTAAATACAGTGTTAAGTGTAGAGCCTATAAGCTTGATATTTTAGAACCATTAACTTATAAAGATGTATATAAACTTTTTGATGAAGATTTCGATAGACTTGATTATTTTATCTCAAATGCAATCATCTCAGGTCGTGCTGTTGTTGGTGGTTTTGGTCCATTTATGAGACTTAAACCTCGTGGTCTTAACAACATCTATACTGCAACCGTTGATGCTTTTGTTGTCGGAGCTCAAGAAGCTGCAAAAAGAATGGAAGTTACTGGTGGAGGTTCTATCATCAGTATGAGTTCAACAGGGAACCTTGTTTATACTCCGAACTATGCTGGTCATGGAACAAATAAAGCTGCTGTTGAAGCTATGGTTCGCTATGCTGCTGCTGAACTTGGTGAGAAAAATATCCGTGTAAATGCTGTAAGTGGTGGTCCAATCGACACAGATGCATTAAAAGCATTTCCTAACTACGAAGAGGTAAAAGGTGAGGTTGTAAGACGCTCTCCACTTAGTCGTATGGGTGAAGTTACAGACCTAACTGGAGCTTGTCTTTTCCTATGCTCAACCGAATCTTCATGGTTAACTGGTCAAACTATTGTTGTTGATGGTGGAACAACTTTTCAGTAAACTATAAAACATATCAACTAGACTCCGTGCTACGACACGAAATCTAGTTTGTGAAAGTTATCAATCTACCCTCAACACTAACATCTAAAAATCCAAATTCATTTTTTATCCACTCAAAGGTATCTTTGTGATAAAAAAAGACATGAGTAGGGTCATTCTTATAATACCATGAAGCAAAATCTATACTATCATCATAAACTTCTGTCATAAGATAAAGCTTGGCATCTAGGTTTAACATACTTTTTAAAAGCTTAAACTCTTTATGTGGATTATAAAAATGTTCTATAACTTCACAACTACCTATATAGTCATATTTCTCTTCTAAAAGTTCTGGATAGTTGTGAAAAAAAGGGTCATACTGCTCTATGTTAAAACCAGAATCTTGAACAACTTTAGAAAGAACGGGACCTGTTCCAGCACCAAAGTCCAAACCTTTAGAGTCTTTTGTAAAATCTTTTAAAATAAATGAAGTTATGGGAGATACAAACTTTTGATAGTTTTTGTCCTCTACATCATTCTCATGAATCTCATATCTCAATTTTTCAGATTTCAAATCTGGTCTATTGTTTTCATCTACAAAGATTCCACGACACTTATCACATCTGTAATAAGTATCACTTCCTTGAAAAAAAATTGGACTTAAAGTAGCACATAGCGGACAGGTTGCTTTCATATAAAAAACTATTTACCTATTCTATTTGCAATAGCCTCTATATCTGCATCTGTTAAATCTTTAACTTGAGCAGCCATTAATTTTTTCATCGGCTCTTCTGAAGTGTTAACTTTATACTCTTTAAGCATTTTGGATATCTCTGCCTTACTCAAATCTGACATAATCTTACTCTTATTCAGAGCTACTTTTTCACCATTTGCACCATGACACACAGCACACTTTGTATAAGCATCAGCCATCAACACTGAACTTAAACCAAAAACTGCTAAAAATATGATTACCTTCTTCATCTGATTTTCCTTTAAATCTTAATTACTTAATTATATAAAGTTATACTAATATTCAACTTAATTTACTAAACTTAAAAGGTCAGATAAAGAGTTAAACACATTGTTTTGTATATCAACTTTTTTATAGATAATTTCAATTTTATTTTTATCTATATTGCGGTTATTTTTAATTATTTTAATTGACAAATCCATATTTTCACTGCTATTACCAAATAAGACAATATTATCT